>CAMWSZ010000255.1 GCA_947177005.1 uncultured Clostridia bacterium
CTTCGTACCAGAACACATTTTAACCGAAAGCTGTGTTAAAATTTCATCAACAGTATTAATTCCGAATAGGGAGATGTTAATTGAACAAGGAATTTCTTTCAACGCCTTATCAATCTGAAAAGATTTTCCTATCCCCCATACTCCGTCAATCAAAATACAGCGATAAGGGTTTTCCTTTTTTGAAAAAGACTTTATTATATTGGGAATTTCACTGGCTATCATTTTCCCGCACCCCTTTTATGTATTATCTCTCGTAGTAGTCCCCATTGTTTACCTTTGATATCGTCACTATACTCCTCCATGCAGATGCACAGCTCCTGGCTCTGCTTGTCCTCCCGCACAAAGCCGCCACGCAGTCCGTGCTTCTCCAGATAATTTTTCAAAACCTCAAACTTCCTGGGGGAGAAGATGTCGATATCCTCACTCTTTCCAGTGCGGTCAAAACCACCTTTTGTTTCGATGATCCATATCTCCCCCTGGACACTGATAATGTAATCCGGGAAGAAGGACTTCTGCTTACCGAAACTGTCCATATATACGATGGAAAGATACTCCGCCCCTTTATCGCCATTCTTGTAGACCCAATCGACTGCTTCACAAGTTTCGCAGAAGCGTTCAAACTTCTTTTCAGAAGCAGACCGCACCTCTGCCGAAACCAGATAGCCAGCATAAACATTTTTGCCCATCTCTGCCTGAGATTTCGCTGTCCCATCATAAGTAAACAGGCAGGAATGCGGAATATGGAACTCCACAGTGGTGATGCTGGGGATTTTGATGACCTGCTGGTCCAAGATGATTGCCATAGCCTGCCGCACATCGTTTTTGAGCCGGTGGGCATTGTTCAGCACAAAAGCATAGACCTCACGGGTTTCCAACATGAGCAGCTTGTTGGCGTAGCGCACGTTCTTGTCCAATAGGCGGCGCAAAATCGTATTGATTTGTGCATACTCCAGCCCAACCTTCAGGCCAATCTCCGCTACGCGGTGATGGTACTCCCGGCCATGAACGTGGGTATTCAATGCAGTGCGGATACTGATGTCGTTGAGGTCCGCAATCTTATCCTTATCCAGCGTGGATACAGAGCCGGACTTGGTGTAGTCCACAATATCCTCTGAAAAGAGGTAGCCTGCTGCTTCCAGCCGGGTGCGGTTCTCCAACAGAGAATTGCCGGTATGGTAGGTCTGCATAAAATACTGTACCATCGCTGTTAATGCGGCGGCGGCATCTCTTGGCTGGGACAGGCCAGATTTTTGCTCGCTGGTCAGCGTGATTTGCCTGAATTCCGGTTTCAGATACAACGTGGCAGCATCCAGAGCGCCTTTGCCCAAGTTCATCTTGACGCCCTCGGTAAACTTCTCGTCCAGTGTGTAGAGGTAGCAACTGTCCAGCAGGTCACTGCCGTAGTGCTTCGTCTCCGGCATACGGCGAATGCGGCCAATGGTCTGTATCTCAAAGGTTTCGCTCATGTTGTCCCGGAGCTTTACCAGAATATGGGCACGGGGGCAGTCCCAGCCGGTGGCAACGGCCTGCTTGATAATGACGGCAACCTGCGGAGCGTCGTTCTGCTCGATGTCCTCCAAATTCTGGTGCTTTTTGGACAGCCAGACAGCTAACTGCCCGTTTTCATAGGTGATGCCCCTGGACTCAAACCATCGCTCAATCTCGTCCTGCATGACCTCGTTTTTATTGGGAATTTGAATGATGATAAGCGGGTTGACCTTTGCTTTCTTTTGGAGAAATGCGCTGTGCAACTCATGTTGTTTTTTGAGCGCCTGTTCCAGCAGATAGGCAATTTGATTTTCCACATGGATGGTCTGCGCAAAATCCTCATTGATAATCAGCATCTTCTTGATAAGTTCTTCCGCAATCACATCTTCTTCGGGAATTTCAATCAAGTGGGCTTTGGGATAATTTTTCGGCGTGGCGGAACAGCGGATAATCTTTTCCGGTGCGAAATACCGGAGAATATCTGCCGCCTTAACCGTATCATTCTGGTGGCTCTCATCCACGATAACAATGAAGGACAGACCGCTGTTCTTGGCATTCTGAATACGCTCCAAAAAGTTGGTGCGCTCACCCTCCTTTAATGCGTTGTTGCCCTTTTTTGTCAGTTTCTCCCAGTTGATAAAGCAGGCATCGTTTTCCACAAAACCGGAGGTCATCACATCGGCCAGCAGCTTGGTATGGCTGCCATAGATATACTTGTCCATCTTGGCTTTGCTCTGCTCCTCCAAGTCGCCCTTGCCGGGAGTCAACCAGACAAAAACCTTGCCGAAAAAGCTCTTGCCGTACTCGTCTATGAAATGGGTCAGGATGATCGTCTTGCCGCTGCCAGTACAACTTTTCAGAATGATCTCCTGCTCTGAACCGGACATGGCTTCCATGAGATCGGCAATGGCTTTCAGCTGAAATGTCGCAAGCCGCATAGTCAACCCTCCAATTCGCGGTAGTAGTAGTCGGGGATAATATGTGTCACGATCTCCCGCTCTTTCAGTAGTTCTTCTTGCTCCCCGGTGGGCAGGATATCATGGCCCAGATACAATGTGCGGCACTTGGCGAATGCCGCTGAACGGGCGATAAAGTCTGCCAGCTCCTCATCCGTCAGCACAATGGCGATCTCGGCGTTTTCAATGAAGTTAATGCCGTTTTCCAATTCTACCAGTTCCCGGACATGGCGCAGAAGCTCGTCCGCATACTCATAGTAGAGCTGTTCGTTGATAGGAACATAGTCGATGCGGTAGTATTTCAGGCTGGCTACATATCCTTCACGCTCAATCACCCGCCTGATGCGCTCATAGGTCACATTCCGGCAAATGTTATTTTCGTTATTGGTGCAGAGAATGAATTTGCGCTTACCATCCCTTGCTTTATTTAACACCATAGCAGCTTCACCAGTTGTCCCAGAGCCAGCAAAAAAATCAAGCACAATGCTCTCATTACCAGAAGTAGCACGTAAAATTTCAACAATGTATTCTAAAGGCTTCGGATAAGGGAAACGCTTATCTCCGAAAACTTCTCTCACATAAGAAGAACCTTTAGTGGTAAAAAAATTTTTTTCGACCCATATTGTAGGAATTTCGCTGCCAACTGTCTCGTTTTTCCCAAATTTGAGCGTTGGCATATTATCTTCGTGTCCAAGTATTTCGAGTTCGCCTGACTCTGCTTTTTTTATTACCCCATCCGGTAAATATTGAACACTAAATTCGTTCGGATTATTTTTGGATTTATTTTTGCTGATTTTTATATATCCTTTTTCCCAATCGTGGAGTAGTCTTGAAGAAATTAGCCGCCATACACAATCAGCGCCTTTACTGCTAACTGGCCACAAAGCGACCGTTCCTTCTGGTGCTTCATCATAGTCAAAGGTAAAATCTTTCAATTCACCAGTATATGTACCGTCGTTTACTCGTTCTGTCAACGACTTTCCAACTCCGACAATGTGCATGGTCTTTTTATCAATGAAAATTGGATAGGTCTGATTTGGTCTTGTTGTTTTATCAAATGTACTCAAGGTCAGTCCCTCGAAAGGAGAGCGCTCAATACCACCTGTAAAACTCATGGCACTTGGTGCAAATTCCTCTGGAACAATAAAGACCAAGTATTCTTGTGTATATGTAAATCCGCCGTTTGGCTTTCCGCCCGACGTCTGGACAGTTACACATACGACTTGTCTATTAAAAAAAATTTCTTGGCAGAGCATCACAAGATTATGTACTTCTTGATAGCCAATACTGATTACAATTGCCCCCTGGGGAGACAGCAAACTTTGTGTAAGTATCAATCGTTCAGAGATAAATGAAAGCCACTTTGAATGAATGAACATGTCGGTTTTATCAACAAAAGTATCATCATAGATGAAATCCTTATTGCCTGTATTGTACGGCGGATCAATATAAATAAGGTCGATTCTGCCCCGATGGGTCTTTTCCAACAGTTGCAAAGCGGCCAGATTATCACCCTCCAGCAGGAAGTTCATCTCACCGCCGTTGTTGATCATCAGGCTCGGTTCCTCTGTCAACACCGGTGTGTGTTCCGCCAGCACTCTGTCGATGGATTCCTGATGTTTCTCGAAAACCAGACCGTACTTCTTGCCGTTCACGTCTTTCTCCAAGTCGGAGAGATAGGTCAGCAGGTTGCCGGTATTCTCGTCCTGGGGTGTAGCGGAGATATACGCTCGGATAGCGGAGATTTTGGAGAGAAGGTCATCCCGCTTTTGTTTGGAGAGGTTGGTAGACATATCAGTTTCCTCCAAGATGCTTCAATGCTTCTTCTGTGAGCTTCTCTGCGGCCTTTTTTGCCACCTTCTCTCCACGCAGTGCGTTCAAGAAGTTATAACAAGCAGACGCCCTCTCTTGGGAAGTTTGTGCTGGTGTTCGCCCTTGATTATACTGATTTGCTTCAGTCTTATATTTAACTAAAATTTCATCAATAAGCTGGTTAGCGTCACACCATCTTCCCTGCCGGGCAAAAAATTCCAGCTTATCCATGTCTCCGGTGATATCTGCCACATCCGCAGCGTCTTTGGCTTCATGGTTCAGCTTCAAATAATCTAAGTCTGTCATAAATGTCCCCTTAAAATAGTTTTTGCCATTATACCATATTTTGTGACAAAGTGCAATTACTCTTGAAAGGCTTTATTATAATGATCTCCCGCCCCAGCTTCTGAGCATACCTCACCGTCATCGCCGTTCCTCCCCTCCATTCGCCATTGTAGACGGCTAGCAGACAAGCGGCGTGATCGACTAGATAGCGGTTGCGTTTGAGCATACAATCTTTGCTATATTCCCGACTCACATATACGATGCTGTCCGCCTGCTCCAGAATCGAGCAATAGAGCTCCTGCGCTGAAGCTAACCACTGTTTTTCCTGACCCTTGCAGGGTAGGACACAGTGGAGTTTTATTGTGGGATTTTCTTTTTTCAAAGCAAGAACCGCCAGTGCCGCCCAAGTGTCAGTTCCCTCCGCCATACCGGAGAGAAAGTCTGTGTAGCCAACATTCACCAGTTTGACAATCTGCTCAGTCAGAGCCTTTTTCAACGCGATACATCTGACATCGGTTTCATCATAACCCCACGGAAACTTTTT
>CAMWSZ010000256.1 GCA_947177005.1 uncultured Clostridia bacterium
ATCTGGATCGGCTTCGGCTTTTTTCTGGCATTCTGTGCGGTATTCCCTGCACCACTCCAAATGTGTCTTGAGCTGCGGGTACATACCCGCCGAAAACAGCGCCGCAATCGTAATCATACTGCGATCACGGAGGGAGAGCTGTTCCTCCCGCGCCCACACCTCACCGAAGAGTACGTCATCGTTCAGCTGGGCAAATTGAGGGGCGAGATCCCCCAAAAGGTTCCGGCCTGCCGTCTGTTTCTTTGCCATAGTTAATTGCTCCTTTCGTAGTTTTAAGATTATTTCATATGTTTTTTTAAAGAAAAAGTCTTACAGGAACGCACCGTTGCAGACCTGCAAGACCTGTCCCCGGACAGCGCGGCCCATCTTGCTGGCAAGGTAAAGGCAGGCGTACGCCTGGTCGATGGCTTCACACTCCGGGCCGGGGAAGTAGACATAGTGGCCGCTGTACTCCAGCATCTTCGCTCCACCGGGCTGCTCTCCGGCTTTATTGGCCAGATGTGCAGGGGTAATGGTTGCGCCGGGAGCCACAGCGTTGCAGCGAATATTGGTATCGATTAAGCGCATCGCTACATTTTTTGTCAGGGTGTTCAGCGCACCTTTTGTGGAAGTGTAGGTAGCACCGCAGAAGGGGCGGGTGCCGTTGACGGAAGAAATATTGATGATTACGCCATCATTCTTGGGCAGAAAAATCTTCAGCGCCTCCCGGATATACCGCATAGGGCCGCCCAGGTTGGTATTCATGACAGTCAGCATCCAGTCATCGTCCGTTTCATCAATGAGCTTCTGCTCTCCGATTCCGGCATTGTTGATGAGGATATCAACGTCTACGAACTCCTTCAGCGCTGCGGCAAAGACCCGCTCCGTATCTTCGGTGGAACATACATCGGCTACCAGTCCGATTGCCTTGCCGCCTTTGGCGCGGATACTCTCCACAACAGCATCCAGTTTCTCCTGGCCTCTGGCGGTGAGTACCCCGGCGGCACCTTCTTCAGCAAACAGTTCCGCCATCGTCTGGCCCATGCCATAGCTGGCTCCGGTGATGATTGCTACCTTATCCTTTAGCATCTTGCAACACAAAACATCAAATACTTATATTAAATAGATATCCATAGTTAAAAAGCATACCAGTCTCTGTATGAAGATTCTATGACGCACTTGCAACACGGAAATCAATTTTGTGAGAAAATATTCAAAACTCTCTGTATTGATGAAAAATCCATTTTTTAGGGCCTGCCACAGTGATGCTTTCAAGGTGAAACGGTCAAAATCTAAAACCTCATTGCAGAACAATTTGAATATTACGAATGTTTATACTGAAAATTGATTTCCGTGCACTTGCAAAGACTTCGCTTGTAATTTGTACTGCTATATGCTATAGTGCAAATATTACAAAAATCCCAGTACAAGCAGAGATGTGGAGAATATTGACATGAATAAACTTGGATTTGGCTTTCTGCGCCTGCCTGGTGCGGGAAGCAAGGAACTGGATTGGCCACTGCTCGAAGCAATGGTTGATGAATTCTTTTCCGGTGGGGGTACTTATTTTGACACCGCTTATACCTACCTTGACGGCATGAGCGAGACCGCATTGAATAGGACAGTTGTTAACCGTTATCCACGCTCCAGCTTTCATATTGCTGATAAGCTGCCCTCATGGAAAGTAACCCGGCAGGAGGACTGCAGCCGATACTTTTCGGAACAGTGCCAACGATGTGGTGTTGACTTTTTTGATGTGTACCTGCTTCACTGGCTGAATCAGGCGAATTATGCCATTGCAGAAAAATTTGATGAATTCGGGTTTTTGAATCGGCTGAAAGCAGAAGGGCGAATAGGAAAAACGGGCTTTTCCTATCATGGGGATGCGGATACATTAGAGAAAATTTTACAGGCCCACCCGGATATAGATATTGTTCAGCTGCAAATCAACTATCTTGACTGGGATAGTCCAGCAATGGAAGCCCACAAGTGCTATGATATTGTCCAGCACTATAACAAAGAGATTGTAGTCATGGAACCGGTCAAAGGCGGGATACTGGCTGATCTTCCAGAGGAAGCCCTCCAGCTTCTCCAGCAGGCATCCCCTGACGAGAGTGCTGCATCCTGGGCAATCCGGTTTGCCCAATCGCTGGAACAAGTCAGCATTGTTCTAAGCGGAATGAACACAATGGAGCAGATGCGGGACAATATGCGGGATATGATGCCGCTGTCTGCTGAAGAATATGTGCTGCTGGAGAAAGTCAGCGAGATGATGGCGGGGAGTATTGCTGTCCCATGTACTGGCTGCCGTTACTGCGTAAAGAACTGTCCACAGAAAATCGCAATTCCCGACTACTTCCGTATCTACAATACCTACAGCCGTTTCCCGTCAGACGGCTGGAAGATGAAGCCAGTGTATGTCTCTATTGCGAGAGCAAACGGAAAGGCGTCTGACTGTATCTATTGCCGTCAGTGTGAGCAGAACTGTCCCCAACAGATTCCTGTTACAGATTGGCTTGAAAAGGCTGCACAGGCGCTGGAGTAGGTTTATCAAACCGCCGCCTCCTCATGGTTCAGGAAGGGGCGGCCACTGGTAATTATCTTTGAAAATACGCAGCAATTCGCTTCATTTTCTCCGGCTGTTTCACCTGGAAAGGGCATCGATTGCTGCAATGACCACAGTCCACACAGTCCGAGGCGTGTTTCTCTAATTTGCCGTAATGATCCGCGGCCATCGTGTCACCAGCTGTGGACAGGTCGTAATACTTGTTAATCAGCCCCACGTTTAAGCCCACGGGACACGGTTGACAATGGTTGCAATATACACAGCTGCCCACGGCATCTTGGGGTGTAAACGTACCGAGGATGCTGTAGTCCCTTTCTTCTGGAGGGGCATCCAAGAATCTGAGCAGCTGCAAGACATCCTCCGCATCCCGTATTCCGGGCAGCACCGTCAGTACGCCCGGTTTATCGAGTGCGTATTGAATACACTGATACATCGTGAGCGCTTTGCCGAAAGGAGATGTTTTTTCGTCCAGAAGCTGTCCGCCGGAAAAGGGTTTCATGACGGAGATTCCGATTCCCTCCGTTTCGCAGCGCCGGTAAAGCGTCATACGCTCATCTGCGCTGCCTTTGGCATAATCGCCATGATGATAGTCATAGCCCGGATTAATTGAGAACATCATCTGATCAACAAGACCTGTATCCAATACCGTGTTGGCCAGTGCAGGCGTATGGGTGGAAAGGCCGATATGCCGGACAATTCCCTGCTTTTTCTGTTCCAGCAGATATTCCAGCACGCCGCTTTTCTGGTAGGCTTCCCAGTCAGCCCGTGTATCAAGGCAATGAATAAACCCATAGTCTACATAGTCTGTCCGTAAATTGTGGAGCATCCAATCGATCTGTTTTTTTACCGTTTCCAACTCTGTTGTCCATCCATATTGACCCGTTTCATAGTTCGCGCCGAAATGGACCTGGTAATACATATCCTTTCGCACATCAGCAAAAGCCTTTCCATAATACAAAAAAGTTTTTGCTCCGGCAGTGGCTAAGTCCGCATAATTGATCCCGTTTTCGTGGGCAAGCAGCAGCGCTTCTATTGCATCCTTTTCTGATGCGTTAGATATGTAGCTGGTACCCAAACCAATCACACTAATCTGATCTCCGGTTCGTTTGTTTTGCCTGTACTCCACAACTAATACCTCCAATTTTTGTAAACTGAACACATATATTATATTCCCTGTAGCTAACTCTAAGTCAAGAGGATATTCTATATTCAACTGGATATGTTCTCACTTCAGCTCCAGTAGCTGGAGCCAATTTAGACGATTAAGATATTGTACCAGTTATTTTGGGCGGGAGGTGACCAATACTGATACCTCCCGCCTTGGTTACAGGATTCCTGCTTTTTTGAGATATCCCACACCATCGCAGCAGCCGCGCAGATAGACTGCCTGCATTTCCAGATCCGTGAGCTGGTTCCGCAGAAGCAAAATTTTAATCAGCGCCTCGCAATCTTGCTTTGACAGATCATCGGTCTTTTCCACATCGAGCAGTTGAGCGACTTTGGGATACTGGTCATAGATCTTGCTAATCTCGCCACGAATCTCCTGGTATGCGCTGTCGCTCCTGGCCAGTTTTGCCACAATAGAACTTACATAATCCATGAATGTGTTGCTATGAACGTCAATAAAGGTTTCAAATTCAAAGCTGTCCAACATTTTTTCCTCCATTCTATCCGTTGACTTCAGGTTCTTCGGTATCTTGTACCAGCCGCTGTGCAATATTGATAATCTTGAGACCTTTTTTCTCCGCATAGTGAACCGTATAGGCGGTTCCTCCTCTGTCCTTGATCCAGCAGCAAACACAGAAGCCGCTGCTGTCTACCATATACCTGTTCCGCTTGTGCATACACCCCCTGGTATAGTCCTGTGAGGTATAGACAATTTCATCCGCCTGGAATTTGATTGTCTCATATACTGTAATGTCCTTTTTATTCCAGCCCCTTGTCTGCGACAGACAAGGCAGGGCCAGAATCAATTTGATGTCAGGATACCTTTTGCGCAACAGAAGTACGGCTTGGGCTGCAAGGGTATCAAAACCACGCGCACCTCCAGCAATAAATCGGTCAATTCCCGCATGAATCAACTCAGTTATCATTTTCTCCAACTGATGGGCAATTTCCTTCTGGTCTGCTGATAGTATGTTCCTGTGACCAGTAAAACAGCAAGTTTTTTCTCGTATTATCACATTCATTTTGTCCTTCCCATGCGGTGCACTTATATAAGTGCAATTATAACAAATAATTCCGATAAAATCAACACACAATGCACCAATATAGGAGCGGAGTGTGTTGACGATGGATGTCCACTATGAAAAGCAGCTTGGTCAAAATATCCGCAGACTTCGGATGGAGCGTAAATTGTCCCAAGAGCAAGTATCTGCGCAGATGCAGGTACGCGGCTGTGATATCACACGCAGTGCCGTAGCCAAAATCGAAGTGGGGCAGCGGCATATCTACCCAGATGAGTTAAAACTCCTGAAAGAAATCCTGGCAGTTTCATTTGAGGAACTTTTCGTGTGAT
>CAMWSZ010000257.1 GCA_947177005.1 uncultured Clostridia bacterium
ATTGGGGGCGGTGACGGCCACCTTGACCGGCTCCCCGGCGAAGGAGGGCAGCGGGTCGCCGTCGCCCTGGTAGGTGCTGATGAAATGGCCCACATTTGCCCGGGATGTATATTCAAAAAACTGGCGGCAGCAGCCCCCTTCCTCCTGATATTTCAGGATAGAAAGGTTATAATCGCCGTTCCGCTTCAGCACGCCGGAAATGCGGGGGGTATAGTTGGGATGATCCGGCTCGTATTCACGGGAGCGCAGGGCGCAGACATAGCATTCGCCCTTCTCGAAATAGTCCCGGATGGTGTCGGTCTGGTCGCCGTTGGTGACAATAACTCCCTGCTTTGCCGTCCGGACCGGATGATATATAATCAGGGAGGGGTCCGTCATTTTGCTCTCGTCAAAAGCCCTTGTGCGGATGCCGTCCTCCGTCTCCTCAAAGACGCGGTTGCGGCTGTTCTCACTGCGGCCCATGATGAAGTACGCGATCACGGCGGCGTTTGCGCCGGGCCGGTACAGGTTTCCCAACATGATACCCCGTCCGGGGTAGGCGTTTTCACGCAGCAGCCTGCATAAATCCTGTTTCATTGCCTGTTCTCCTTTTCCCGCAAAAGTTCCGCGGCCACCATTTCCGCCGCCTGAGGCAGCAGCTTCCATTCCGCCTCCTCCATTACGCGCCGCTGCAAAGTTTCCGGCGTATCGCCGGGCTGTACCGCGACCGCTTTTTGAAGGATGATTTTTCCGCCGTCCGGGATCTCGTTGACATAGTGGACCGTCGCGCCGGTGACCTTCACGCCGTATTCCAGCGCCGCCTCGTGGACGCGCAGTCCGTAAAAGCCCCTGCCGCAGAAGGACGGAATCAGGGACGGATGAATATTGATGACCGGTTTCCCAAAGCCGCGGAGAAAATCCGCCGTTAAAATGCCCAGAAATCCCGCCAGAACAGCCATATCAATCTGGTGTTCCCGAAAAGCGGCAAGGACGCGGTCCTCAAAACCGGGTTCCCGGCGCGGGATTACCATGCAGGCTGTCTCCGCCTTTTCCGCACGGGCAATTGCGCCAATGCCCGGTTTGTCGGCGACGGCCAGCGCGATTTTCCCGCTTTTCAGTTCGCCGCGGGACTGCGCGTCCAGAAGGGCCTGCAAATTGGTGCCGCCGCCGGAGACCAGTACGGCAATGTTCAGCAAAGCGACACCTTCTCTCCACTCTCGACGATCTCACCCATGATATAAGCGTCCTGACCGTTGGCCCTGAGGATCTCAACGGCCTTGCCTGCGTCGTTTTTCGACACGACAACGCACATGCCGGTCCCCATATTAAAGGTATTATACATATCCCGTTCCGGAATATCCCCCGTCTTCGCAATCACGCCGAAAATTGCCGGTGTACGCAGAGCGGATTTTTCGATTTTCGCGCCCAGACCGTCCGGGATGCTTCTGGGAATGTTCTCATAAAAACCGCCGCCGGTGATATGGGAGACGCCGTGGATCTCCACGCTCTCATGCAGCGCCAGCACCGGTTTGACATAGATATTTGTCGGCTCCAGCAGCGCCTCGCCCAAGCTGCGTCCCTCCAGGTCCTCACGCGGTGTATGCAGACCGGCATGTTCGATGTCAAAGACCTTGCGGACCAGCGAGAAGCCGTTGGAGTGGACTCCGCTGGAGGGCAGCGCGATAATTATATCACCAGCCGTCATTTTTTTCTGGTCGATGATCCTGTCACGGTCCACTACGCCCACCGTAAACCCGGCCAAATCGTAGTCATCCGGAGCCATTAGGCCGGGATGCTCGGCGGTCTCGCCGCCCACCAGCGCCGCCCCCGCCTGTACGCAGCCCTCCGCTACGCCGCCCACAATTGCGGCGATTTTTTCCGGGATATTTTTACCGCAGGCGATATAATCCAGAAAAAAGAGGGGCTTTGCGCCGCAGCATACGATGTCGTTCACGCACATGGCGACACAGTCGATTCCGATAGTATCGTGCCTGTCCAGCAGCTGTGCGAGACGGATTTTTGTTCCCACGCCGTCCGTGCCGGATACCAGACAGGGATGTGTCATCCCGGCGGTGTCCAGCTGGAACAGTCCGCCGAACCCCCCGATATTTTCGGTCATCCCGGCGGTCATGGTTCTTGCCACGTGCCGTTTCATCAGCTCTACGGCCCGGTATCCGGCGGTGATGTCCACCCCGGCGGCGGCGTAGGATTCGGAATAACTGTCGCTCATGCGTCGATCTCACTTTCAAATATATTTTTGACGGCCTGTTCCGGAACCTCCATAGGATATTCTCCGGTAAAGCAGGCGTCGCAGAACCCCAGTTTGCAGCCCCGGGCGATGCTCCGCACCGCGTCCAGAGACAAAAAGCCCAAAGAATCTGCCCCTGTGACCTCCCGCATTTCCTCCACAGTCCGTCCGTTGGCCAGCAGCAGTTCCCGGTCGGGGATGTCCACGCCGAAAAAGCAGGGATACCGGAAGGGCGGCGCGGAGATGCGCAGATGAACCTCCTCCGCCCCGGCGTCGCGGACCATTTTAATCAGCCGTGCGCAGGTGGTGCCCCGGACAATGGAGTCGTCCACCAGAATAACCCGTTTGCCCCTGACCGCCTCCCGCAATGCGTTCAGCTTGAGGCGGACGGCACGCTCCCGGTTGTCCTGACCGGGTTGGATGAAGGTGCGGCCAATATAACGGTTTTTAATCAGCCCCACGCCGTAGGGAATTCCGGAACATCTCGCATAGCCGATGGCGGCGGGGATGCCGGAGTCCGGCACGCCCATGACCATATCCGCCCCTACCGGATGTTCCAACGACAGATACTTTCCGGCCTCCTGCCGGGCCAGCTCTACGGATGCGCCGTCGATTACGGAGTCCGGGCGTGCAAAATAGATATACTCAAACACACAGACCGCGCTTTTTGCCTCCGTCTTTGCGTGGAGGGAACGGATATGGCCGCGGCGGTCTACAACCACCACTTCGCCCGGTTCCACGTCCCGGACAAATTCCGCTCCCAGCGCGTCCAGCGCGCAGGACTCGGACGCAAAAACAACTGCCTCCCCGATGCGTCCCATGCACAGCGGGCGCATTCCGCGGGGGTCCCGTGCGGCGATGAGCTTCCGTGCGGACATGATGCACAGGGAGTACGCCCCCTGGATCACCTCCATTGCGTTGACCACCGCCTCCTCAATCGAACCGGCCTTCAGCCGCTCCCGCACTAGCGTATACACCAGCACCTCCGTGTCGGAGGAGGAACGGAAAATCGCGCCGTCCAGCTCCAGCTTCCGGCGCAGCTGCCCGGCGTTGACCAGATTCCCGTTGTGGCACAGGGCCAGATTGCCTTTTACATGGGTAATCGCCAGCGGCTGGGCGTTTTCACGCCGCGGGTCGCCGGTGGTGGAGTAGCGGACGTGTCCAATAGCCATAGACCCCTGCATAGCGTCCAGACGCGCCTGGCCGAACACCTCGCTGACCAGTCCCACATCCCGGTGGCACCGGATCACGCCCCGGTGGTTCACCGCAATGCCGCAGGCCTCCTGCCCGCGGTGCTGAAGGGCGAACAGTGCCGCATACGCCTCGTGGGCCGGGCTGAGCTGCGAACCCTCCGGCGTCCAGATCCCGAAGACGCCGCACTCCTCATGCACAGAATCCGGAATGGTAGTGGATAAACTGCTCATAATAGCCCGGTCACTCACCAAACACCCGGCGCATCATCTCCTGATACGCCTCCTCTACGCCGCCCAGGTCTCTGCGGAAACGGTCCTTGTCCAATTTTTCGTTGGTCTGGGCGTCCCAGAAGCGGCAGGTATCGGGGCTGATCTCGTCCGCCAGGACAATGGAGCCGTCCGGCAGGCGGCCGAACTCCAGCTTGAAGTCGATGAGCCGCACGCCGCAGCCTGCAAAAAACGCCTTCAGCACCTCGTTGACCTTCAGGGCCATATTCCGGATCGTGTCGATCTCCTCCCGGGTGGCCAGCTTGAGGGCCAGAGCGTGGGAGGTGTTGAGCAGCGGGTCGTGGAGGTCATCGTTTTTATAGGAGAACTCAAAGACGGGCTCGTCGAACACGATCCCCTCCTCCACGCCGTAACGGCTGGCAAAATGTCCGGCGGACACGTTGCGGATGATGACCTCCAGAGGCACAATCTCCACTTTCTTTACAACGGTCTCGCGGTCGTTCAGCTCCTCGGCAAAATGGGTCGGGATGCCCGCCGCCTCCAGCTTCCGCATAAGAAAATTGCTCATCCGGTTATTGACGGCGCCCTTGCCGCGGATCTCGCCCTTTTTGGCGCCGTCGAACGCCGTAGCGTCGTCCTTGTAGGAGACGATCACGAGAGAGGGGTCTTCCGTAGCAAAAACCTTTTTCGCCTTGCCCTCATAGAGCTGATTGGTCTTTTCCATAGTAGTAATGTCCTCCAAATCTGATTTTATTTGTTGAACTCTGCGGCAACCTCCGCGTCGGCGGCAAGCACCTTTTCCGCATCTTTTTTCCGTTTCTCCTCCAGCTTTTCCGCCAGCGCCGCGTCCTCCACCGCCAGGATCTGAATGGAGAGCAGGGCGGCATTGACAGCGCCGTCCACGGCGACAGCCGCCACCGGGATTCCGGAGGGCATCTGCACCGTAGACAGAAGCGCGTCAACGCCGTCCAGGTTCTTCGATTTTACCGGGATTCCGATCACCGGCAGCGTGGACGCCGCGGCCAGCGCCCCCGCAAGGTGCGCGGCCATGCCGGCGGCGGCGATCATCACGCCAAAGCCGTTTTTTCTGGCGTTCACCGCAAACTCTCTGGCCTCCGCCGGCGTTCTGTGGGCGGAGTACACGTGCATCTCAAAGGGTACGCCAAACGCCTCCAGGGTCTCCGCGGCCTTCCGTACGACGCCCAGATCGCTGGCGCTCCCCATAATCACAGCCACTTTTTTCATCTGTAAATCTCCTTTAAATGATCTGATGAACAGGCACTGTCATTTCTCACCCCTCCCGGCCCGGGAGGCACAACATAGAAATACTACTTTAGGCTATCATTTTCTGCCGGAAAGCGCAAGATGAAATAATGTATGAATTATC
>CAMWSZ010000258.1 GCA_947177005.1 uncultured Clostridia bacterium
ACAACCTGCGGGAGCTGGAGGACGTGTGCGACCATGTGGGCATCATGAACAAGGGGACGGTCCTGCTGGAGCGCAGCCTCACCGATTTGCAGGAAAATATCGTCAAATTGCAGGCCGTCTGGAAGCCGGGGGAGACGCCGGTGCTGCCCCGGGAGCTGGAGATCCTGCACACGTCCCACGTGGGCCGCGTGTACACCTATATCGTCCGCGGCACCGCGGCGGCGGTGCTGGAGCGCATACAGGTCTATGCGCCGCTGATGGTGGAGGCGCTGCCGCTGTCGCTGGAGGAAATCTTTATCTATGAATTGGGAGGTGAGCAGTATGCAGTCAAAGAGATCATTCTTTAACCGCACGCTTTTTCTGAAAAATCTGTCCCGCTTCTGGCCCCTGTGGGGCGGTGTGTCCATAGCGGGGGCGCTGTTCCCGCTCTATTTGATCCTGAACCTGCTGGTTGACCCCAGTATGCGTCCCGACGGCGCCGAGCTGGCGGAGATGCTCTATGAACTGGCGACGCACTTCGCCCCAATTTTCGTGTTCCTGTACGCCATTCTGTGCGCGATGCTGGTGTGGGGCTATCTGTACTCGCCCCGCGCCGTGGGCCTTATGCATACCCTGCCGGTGGACCGGACGTGTCTGTTTGTCACCAGCACCCTGTCCGGGCTGGCTATGACGGTAATCCCCTTCGTAGCGGTAGGCGGCATGATCGTTTTGATCTCCCTGCTCTGGGGCTTTATCTCCCCGGTGGCTATCCTCTATACTGTCTTTGCCGTGCTGTGCCTGATCTCCCTGTTTTTCGGGATCGCCACCTTCTGCGCCATGATTACCGGTCATACGGCGGCGCTGCCGGTGCTGTATCTTCTGGTAAACTTCCTGGCGTTCATTCTGGAGGCGCTGACGGGCCTTTTGACCCAGTTCTTCATGCTGGGCGTAAGCAGGATCGAGACCCATACTTTGCAGTTTCTGTCCCCCCTCGTCCAGATCATGGACAAATTCCGCACGGTTTCCGTCTATGACGACAGTTATCCCTTCACACAACTGTCCGGCTCCGCGAGACTGACAGCGGTCACTGACACATACGGCGACGGCAGTCTGCGGTATATCGGCCTGGAGGGGCTTGGCACGGTGGCCCTTTACGGTCTGGCGGGTCTTGTGCTGCTGGCGCTGGCGTGGCTGCTCTACCAGAAACGCAGGAGTGAGAGCGCCGGAGATGTGGCGGCGTTTGCACCGCTGCGGCCGGTGCTCCGGTTCGGGATCGCCGCCCTCAGCGCAATGTCCCTGGGACTGCTGCTGTATTATCTGTTCTGGGAGACCCTCGTTGAGTCCAAGCTGAACATCCTAGCAAGTTTTATCCCCCTTGTTTTCTTTATGGCGGTTGGCGGGCTGATTGGCTACTACGTCTCGTCCATGCTGCTGGAAAAATCCCTGCGGGTATTTCGGGGCAGTTTGAAAGGCGCGGCCATTGTCTGCGCGGGCGTGCTGGTCCTCTGCACGGTCTTGAAGCTGGACCCCTTCCGCATGGTGGACCGCATTCCGTCTCTGGAAGAGATCGAGTCGGTCAACTTATACGCCGCCGGAACCGATCTCTACTATACCACCGGTACGGCGGACGGACAGTTGGTTGTTGGACAGATTCTGGACCTGCACAGAACGATTCTTGACCATAAGGACGAGATCTCCGCCCTCACCTGGGAAGATTACAACCGGATCTGGGATGAGGTCTATGACGGTCCCGATTCCGAAAGCAACGTTGCGACAACAAATTGCCACATTGATTACCGGCTGAAAAACGGCGGCTCTATCAGCCGCTCCTACACCTTCATCAGCGTCCGGCCCAATCCGGACGGTCCCGATTCCGTGAACGGGAAGCTGGATACGCTGCTTACAAGCGAACCGGTCCGGCTGGATCAGGTCCGTGTTCCGGAGGACGGCACTCTGCTGCGCATCGAAGTATACGGCAGCTTCAACAACTACAGCGACGACGGCAGTGCGCGGGAGGACAGCGATACAAAGCGGATTTACGACGCCCTGCTTCTGGACGCGAAAAACGGCAGTATCCCCGGCGACTACTATTGGCATATTGGCGGCACCATGCCGGTATATCATGATATCCGGATTGAGGTTGACTACACGGTCCGGGACCCCGAACGGAACAACAGCGAATATGTCCGGGCCAAAGGGGTATATCTGTCGGATTCCATGACCAACACCATTCAGGCGCTGATCGACACCGGCGTCTTTACCGAAGAGGAGTTTACCGCCCTGCGGCAGGAGCTGCTGGAGGAAAAAGGCTGAACTTTCCTGTAAAAGAGCAGGTCCGAAAAACCGGACCTGCTCTCTCATTTGTTGACAACAGATGCCTGCGTGTGGTAAAAATAGCATTGAGGCGGATTTACGATTCGATAGGGAAAGGAACACTGTGCGTATGGGCAGATATTTTTTGGTATGGCTGGCGGCTGCAAATCTAACGGCATTTGTCCTAATGGGTGTGGACAAGCGGCGTGCGAAACAGCCGGGGGCCTGGCGGGTCCGGGAACGGACGCTGTTTTTGTGGGCAATTTCCGGCGGCAGTATAGGGGCGATTGCGGGAATGCGCTTTTTTCACCATAAAACAAAGCACTGGTATTTTGTCTGGGGAATGCCGCTGATCCTGTTGGTACAGGCGGCATCGGCAGGATTATATTGGTATTACATACATTGATTTTAGATTATGGAGGGAAAATTTCCGGACCTTCGGCGCGTGTTCAGAGGATATGTGGATTTATGCCCGGAGCCCCAGGCCGGAAGAATATCCGAAAAACAGGGAGAAAAACTGATTTTTTTCCTCCTTGCAGCAGGCGGCAGAATATGGTATACTATACCAAAAACAGGAGGTCATTCTGAAATGGCGGAAAAGCACGGCATTAAACTCGCGGCGCAGAACCGGAAAGCCCATCACGATTATTTTATTGAGGACCGGTATGAGGCCGGTATCGAGCTGTTCGGCACGGAGGTCAAATCTATCCGCGCCGGTACGCTCAACCTGAAGGATTCCTACTGCATCGCCAAAAACGGAGAAATCTACCTCCACGGTATGCATATCAGTCCCTATGAGCACGGCAATATTTTTAACCGTGACCCGGTACGGCCCCGGCGGCTGCTGATGCACAAGCGGGAGATCAACCGGCTTCAGGCGTACGTGCAGCAGGACGGCTATACGTTGATCCCGCTGAGCGTGTATTTCAAAAATTCCCGGGTCAAGGTGGAGGTTGGTCTCTGCCGCGGCAAAAAAAATTACGATAAGCGGGACGCAATGGCCAAACGTGACGCCAAACGCGATATCGACCGGGCTATGAAGTCCTACAACCGCTGAGAAAGGACCGGGAATTATGGAAGCCAGAGAACCGCAAGAGCAAGCCTATACCTATGGACAATACCTTGATATGGACTTGGATGACAGATATGAACTCATTGACGGTATCCTCATAAAAAAGTCACGCCCTTCTATTATACATCAAGATATTAGCAGAGAATTGATGTTTCAATTAACCGGTTTTTTGCATGGCAAGAAGTGTAAGGTTTATAATGAAATCGATGTTGCATTTGTTGACGAATCGTGTCAGGATGAAAAAAATGCATGTACCGTGTTTGTCCCGGATATAGCCGTTGTATGCGATAAGGATAAGCTGAAAGACGGCTGTTATCTGGGTGCGCCTACAGTGATTATCGAAATTCTGTCAAAGTCTACCGCCAGTATGGATAAACTCGTCAAGTACGATAAATATGCCCGTGCCGGTGTCAACGAGTATTGGATTGTTTCTATAGAAGAAAAATCTATTATGGTATATCTGAATGACAGCGGCCTGTACCGCCCAAAAGCACTTTATCCGTTTGAATCCAAAGAGGCGGCTGTGTTTTCTTTGGAAAACTGCGTGCTTGATCTATCGGTTTTGCTGGAAGTCTGACAGCATGACAATTATATTGTAAAGGGAGAAACTATAACATGAGTAATCCAATCGTAACCATTACCCTGGAAAACGGCCAGATCATGAAGGGGGAGCTGTATCCGGACAAAGCCCCCAACACCGTCAATAACTTCATCGCTTTAGCCAACAGCGGCTTTTACGACGGCCTGACCTTCCACCGCGTTATCCCCGGTTTCATGATTCAGGGCGGCTGCCCGCTGGGCACCGGCACCGGTGATCCGGGCTACTCCATCCGGGGTGAATTCAGCGGCAACGGCTTTGAACAGAACGATCTCAAACACACCTTGGGCGTCCTCTCCATGGCCCGCTCCGGTCATCCCGACAGCGCCGGAAGTCAGTTCTTCATCATGGTGGACGCCGCACCGCATCTGGACGGTCAGTACGCCGCCTTCGGCAAGATCACTGAGAACGCTGAAGCCGCCGTGGACGTCTCCCGCGTGGACCGCAATTTCATGAATAACAAGCCCAAAAAACCGCAGGTCATCCAGCACATCCGCGTGGATATGCAGGGGGTGGAATACCCGGAACCGGAAAAAATTTCTGAAACGGAATGATGATTTGCTGAGCCGTCCGAAACGGGCGGCTCTTTTTCTGTATATTTTGCCAGGATATCTTTCGGCAATTCCCTTGCAAATTTGCGGGCCATCCGCTAAAATAACACTGCAATCTTTTTGTACATACAGAAAACAAAGGAGTTCCCAAATCAGCATGAATAAAAAACTGTTGACTTTCTTTCTCGCATTTTTTCTGACGCTCACTCTGTACAGTCCGGCAGGGGCTTACAGCCTGCAAATACAGGAAACCTTCCCTGCCGCGATGAGCCTCAACCACGCCGCCTATATCGACGGCAGCGGCGGTCTCTGGACCTGGGGCCGCAACGCCTCCGGCGAATTGGGGAACGGTTCCCTGGAAAACTCGGACGTTCCCGTCAAGGTGCTGGACGATGTGGCGGACGTCAGTCTGGGCAATGGCGTCACCGCAGCCCTTAAAACCGACGGTTCCCTCTGGATGTGGGGCAGCAATCAGTACGGACAACTGGGGAATCTGTCGCTGA
>CAMWSZ010000259.1 GCA_947177005.1 uncultured Clostridia bacterium
GTGTCCTACCCTGCAAGGGTCAGGAAAAACAGTGGTCAGCTTCAGCGCAGGAGCTCTATTTTTCGATTTTGGAGCAAGCAGATGATATTGTTTATGTTGGCCGCGAGTGCAGCAAGAACTGTATGCTGAAACGCAATCGCTATTTGATTGATCACGCCGCTTGTCTGCTGGCCATCTACAACGGCGAATGGAGGGGAGGAACGGCGATGACGGTGAGGTATGCTCAGAAGTTGGGGCGGGAAGTCATTATACTTAAACCGGTTTGAAAGATTTCTGCCAAAGTCGAAATATACCGTTGTTTTCCGGCACAAGATATGGTATGATTATCCTACTGGTTTCTACATAGGGGAGGTGTCGCTATGGCAGGCAACAGCAACCTGCATATGTCCAGGGCGGGAAAGACAGACGAATTTTATACTCAGCTCTCCACGATAGAAGACGAGCTGCGGCACTACCGGAAATATTTTAAGGGCAAGGTCATTTTCTGTAATGCTGATGACCCGGCCATTGGTAAAGATGGGCAAGATCATTTTGGTGATGGTCTGGGCGGCTATACCAGCAATTTCTTCCGCTACTTTCAGCTAAACTTTACTCAGCTCGGTATCAAAAAGCTGATAACTACCCACTATGAGACGGACAAACCCAGCTATAAATTTGAGATTGTCAGCAGCGATCAAGATGAGCAGATCGGCTTGCCGGACTATGTAAAAACACCTTTAGAGGGCAACGGTGATTTTCGTTCGCCGGAGTGCGTGGCTTTGCTGGAAGAGTGCGACATCGTAGTGACAAATCCGCCCTTTTCTTTGATGAAAGAATACCTACCCCTACTTATAAACAGTGGCAAGCAGTTTTTGATTTTGGGGAATATGAACCATGCAATCATAAGCGAGATTTTTCACTATTTCCAGGATAACAAAGTATGGCTTGGTTATAACAGTGGTCACTTTTGGTTTCGTGTTCCCGACTACTATGAGCCAAAAGGAACAGATTTCAAGATAGATGAGAATGGACAAAAATGGAGACGTATGGGAAATATTTGTTGGTTCACCAACATGGATATCGACAAGCGCCACCAATCTCTTGACCTTTATATCAAGTATACCCCTGACAAATATCCCAAATACGATCAATACAATGCCATCAATGTAAATAAGACAGCTGAGATACCGGACGGATATGATGGTATTATGGGCGTTCCAATTACTTTTCTTGACAAGTATAGTCCAGAACAGTTTGAAATGCTCGGAGTAGATCGGTATGTACCGGATAATCCTCAATACGGGCATAGATTTACAATCAATGGTAAAGAAACGTATGCTCGTATCCTAATTAGGAGAATACAGCAATGAACATTGACCGCATCCAAGTGTCGATTCAAGAACTAATTGACGGCTATGAAGAAAAGGGGCCAGACGGTATTGAGGGCGTGGTAGCTTACGGCGGTAGGCTGGATGTCCGTCCCGCCTACCAGCGGGAGTACATCTATCCTGACAAAGATCGGGATGAGGTTATTCGCTCCGTCAAAAAGAAATTTCCCATCAATGTGATGTATTGGGCTAAGGCTGCCGATGGTCGCTATGAGCTGATGGATGGTCAGCAGCGCACCATTTCCATCTGTCGTTATGCAGCGGTCAAGGATGAGACTGACCGGCAGAGCTATGAGCAGTGTTTTTCGGTAGACAACCTGTACTTCTTCAATCTGCCAGAAGATCATAAGCAGCACATCTGGGATTATGTGTTGGATATTTACATATGTGATGGTACACCCTCTGAGATTTTGGATTGGTTTAAGATCATCAACATAGCAGGCAAAGTGCTTTCGCCCCAAGAACTGAGAAATACATCCTACACCGGCCCGTGGCTGTCTGACGCAAAGCTCCATTTCTCAAAGCCGAACTGCACCGCCTATCGTATTGCTAAAGACTATGTGAGCGGTTCTCCCATCCGGCAGGAGTATTTGGAAACGGCCATTGAGTGGATCGCCGTCAGGGACGGCTTGACCTCCATTGAAGAATATATGGCTCTCCACCAGCAGGACGAGAACGCCAATCAAATTTGGCTCTACTTCCGCCGTGTCATAGAATGGGTAGAAGCGATCTTCCCGGTCAAACGGAAAGAGATGAAGGGTATCAAGTGGGGTCTGCTCTATAATCGCTTCAAAGATACAGAGCTTGACCCAGACGCACTGGAGCGGCAGGTCAAGGCGTTATTGATAGATGACGAGGTGACAAACAAGAAGGGCGTCTACACCTATGTCCTAACTGGAGAGGAGAAGTATTTAAGTCTTCGGACATTTACTACCGCCCAGAAACGGGAAGCGTATGAGCGGCAGGGTGGCATTTGCCCAGACTGTCAGGCCGCTGGAAAAGCAAAGGTACACTATGAGTTCAATGAAATGGAAGCCGACCATATCACGCCTTGGAGCAGGGGCGGTAAGACCATCCCGGAGAATTGTAAAATGCGATGCAGGGAGTGTAATCGGAGGAAAAGTGATATATAGTTTTTCTCATGAAATTAAACAAATCTCACCTATTAAGGAGAATATTTATGGAGCAAGCCAACAGTATTGATTCTTTTATAAAAATATTAGGTAAATATGAAAATGGGGCTGAGCAATATTATCGCGGGCAGTTGGAGAAATATACTACCATATCACCATCTATTGCAAGGGATTCTGGATATGCGGAAAATGAGAGTAAAATATATCATGAAGCGGTATCTTTAGGAGCTACGGAGTTAGAAGGGTTGACTTCCCCACTAGAGAAATTATCTAAGCTACAACATTATGGGATTCCAACTCGGTTGGTGGATGTAACAATCGATCCTTTAATAGCACTTTATTTTGCCGTTGAGAATGAAAATGATCCGAGTCCCGGAAATGTATACTTATATCAGGTTAAGGGATACCCACCAGACAGTAATGAAGTACGAGTTTTATCACTTCTTCCGACTATTGATAGTCTATCTATTGATAATATTGCAAGGGAATTTGGTAAAGAATTTGGCGGTTCAGTTACTAATGATGATATCCTTTCTATTGTTGATTCACCTGTCATTATGCAACGTTCAGATGTCCTACAAAAATCAAATCCGCGCTTGCATCAACAGAAAGGGACATTTTTGCTCTGCGGGAATAAGGTTAATGGAGAAATAATTACCAATTCGCTTAAGTCTTTGGATACCTATACCCCCACACTAGTTATTCGCATTCCATTTGAGTATAAACGGGCCGTCAAAGAAGAACTTGACACTAAATATGGCATAAACCTTACAAGTGTTTACCCAGAGTTACCTTCTGTTGCTCAGTATATTAAAGAGAAATATAAAAAAGGAAATACATCTCTTGATGGTACATATAGTATTGTAAAGGAAGAAGATACTTCGATTGGAGTTGCAAAACGTATTTCTGTTATTATTGTGCTAAATCAGCAACTTACCATTGAACAAATCAAAAATATTTCTATCAGTGTAATGCAACACTATCAAAAAAATCAAAATGTTGTCTGGCTATATGTTGCTCGCACAGGTGATGACTATATTACATATAATTGGCTTTTACGTGCTCAATGGGTTGATCCTAAACTAAAACCTGAGTTCCGTCCTATGACGCTGAAATGTGAAGAACAGGGATATTATTGGGATTATAATGAATCCTATAGTACGAGGGCGGACATCTACTCACAGATTGTTTTCTCCGAGGATTGTAAATTGTATGCAGAACATAAAAGAATATGGGATCAGTTCCTTCAAGTCTACTCACATCTTATAAATGCTTTTTCGGTTGGCTCTTGGTCTAAGTTTATTGAGGAAGTCCATAAAGAGCAGAAATACATCGGAAAGCTCTATCTGCAACTCTCAAATTTTGGACATTCACATGATAAAGAATTTGATGACTTCCTTGGCACAATATCTATTATTGTCGGAATTGTTAATGATTTTCATTTTCTAATTGAAAACGGGAATGATAAGGGAACACAGTATATGATAAGTAAAAAATTTGTTGAGGTTTCCGATAGAATTGAACAGGTGAATCAAGGTTTTTCAAAGTGGGCAACAAAGGCGGGATAATAAAAATAAAATCGTCTATATTTTGCAAAAAGCGGGCAATTCTCATTAAATACATGAGATTGTCCGCTTTTCTATGCACTACGATATGTCAGCTGGGTATTTAGTTCCTTATCACTATAAAAGCAATGGTTTTCGGGTTTGTCCTTATTCTTTTCCACGAAAAAACTCCGGGGAAAACAAGGGGTAGACAAGGGGGCGATAGAGTAGGATGTTACATTAACGACAAAAGAGAAACGACAAAATTTGTCGAATGAACAACTACAAAAGTGGAGGACACTATGGCACACACGACAAAAATAACGGCAGTCTGCAATCAAAAAGGCGGTACAGCGAAAACGACCAGCACCGTCAACTTGGGCATTGGGCTGGCAAGAGCGGGGAAGAAAGTTCTCCTGGTGGACCTGGATGCGCAAGGTTCTCTTACGGCAAGCCTGGGCTATCAGCATCCAGAGGAGCTAACAACTACACTGGCAACTATCCTGGGCCGTATGCTCGGCAACGAACCAGTTGTCCCCGGCGAGGGGATTATCCACCACACGGAGGGGGTAGACCTAATCCCTGCCAACAAAGAACTTTCCGGCCTGGAGGTTACAATGGTCAGTGCAATCGCCCGCGAAACGTATCTGCGAATGTATTTGAACGATCTTCGCGGCCAATATGATGTGATTCTGCTGGACTGCTGCCCATCCCTGGGGATGCTGACCCTCAATGCACTGGCGGCGGCGGACACAGTGTTGATTCCCATGCTGGCGCATTTTCTTTCCGCCCTGGGACTTCAGGAACTGCTCCGCACGATAGGAAACGTGAAGGAGAAAATCAATCCGGCATTGAAAATCGAGGGAGTTGTTATCACGATGGCGGATATTCGCACCACTTACTCCCGTGAGATCATAGAACTGCTGCGTAATGAGTATGGCTGGGATCTGCGTATCTTTGACAGCAT
>CAMWSZ010000260.1 GCA_947177005.1 uncultured Clostridia bacterium
ATACCGGCCTCGATAGCGGCCATGTTGGCGGTATCCAGAGCCAGAGGCACGTTGTCGAAGTTCTGCTGGAGAAGCTGAACAGCCCAGGTCATCAGCTCGGGACCGTTGCTCTCGGCAGGCCCGATGTTCAGGTCGAGATAGGTAGCACCGGCGGCGATTTGCTCAGCGGCGCGTTTGAGGATAGGCGCCTCGTCGTAGCTGTCCATGGCTTTCCGGATAGTGGGGGCGATGCAGTGGATGCGCTCGCCAATGGTGACAAAGGTCTGGGCGTTGGGGTCGTATCCCTTGTAATGGACCTCTTTGTTGTCCAGCATATAGGGGCCGTTGACAACGATGGGAGGCGCGGGCATGACCTTTTTCGGCGCGGGAGCGGGTTCGGCGGCGGCACCGGCGGATGCGGCGGCGCTCTTCTCCACATAGCTCTTCTTCCACTCCTCGTCGCGCAGGTACTTCACCAGCTGTACGGCCTCGGTGGTGCCGACGATGACGGACCAGTCAGGCAGCTTATCCTGAATCTCGCCCTTCATGACGGCGACCTTGCCGGGGATAATCAGGGCGCGGCTCTTGATTTTGTTGGCGATGTCGAAATCGTCAAAGAACTTTTTAATGGAGGAGCTGGAGAATTTACCGGCGGCCCATGCGGTCAGGACGGACATGCCGGAGGCGTCGGAGATAAGCAGATTGACGGGCACCTTGCTGCGCTCCAGCTCGCCGGAGACCAGGAAGTAGGTCAGGGCGAAGTCCACGGTCAGGCAGCAGGGGCTGTTCTCGTCCGCGCCGTTGATGGGATAGATGCCGGGCTGTACCTTCATCGGCTTCTGGGGGTCGGTAAAGATGTTCTGGCGCAGGCCGTAGAGAGGCAGGGCCTTGGCGTAGGTCATCTCGGAACAGACCACAATGGAGCCGTATTTGCAGGTAAAGAGGCTCAGCAGGGCGGCTTCCAGATGAGCGTCGCCGCCGGCGAGGGCGGCCACGTTCACGATAGAGGGGTAGCCGAAGGAGCGGTCGCCGTCCTTGAGGGCGGCGCGGCGGATCTGCACGGCGTTGGCGTAGGCATCCTTGACGGACTTGGAGCCAACGTCCAGAATCAGATTTTTGTTACCGGCGGCCTCCAGCTTCTCCACGACCTCATGGAGCTGCTCCAGGCTGTCGGCGCGGACGCCCAGCAGGGCTTTGGCCCCGGTGGCGACGGCGCTCATATCGGCATAATTATCGGCGGTAGCGCCGTTGACGATGATATTGCAGCCTTCGGCGGCCTTGACGCCGGCCTTCATAGCCTCCACGTCCGTGCAGCTGAGGACCATAGGACGGTTCAGGGCCTTGGCCTTTGCGACCACGGCGGCGTAATCGTCGGCGGACTTGTCATTGCTGTGGTTGACGCAGACCATTTCCACGTACATCCGCTCGCTGATGCGCTCATAATCCACCAGGGGAACGGCGTTGAGCACCTCGTCCTGCTTTGCGGCGTCCATGCAGTCGCAGACCTGCACGGCGTACAGGGTTTTGGACACCAGGGTTTTTTCGTGACGGCTGAGCACGGTTTCGCCGCCCAGGGCCAGGTCGCCGACCTTGTAGGATTTCATCGGGGGCGCGGTGGCTTCGGAGAGGGTGGACAGAGCGGCTTCGGACATATGGGGGCACTTCTCAATGGGGAGCGCGCCGGAGGCCACCTTCATAGCGAACGCCATACAGGTGGGGTTGCCGCAGTCTTTACAGTTGGTTTTCGGGGTGAGCTTAAAAATGTCAAGACCTTTCAATGCCATGATTCCGGACCTCCTTACATGAGCGCGGCCACGAGCCGCGAGACGGTTTCCACAGATGCGGGGTGTTTGAGGATGACGGCGTCGCTGCCGTAAGCGAGGCAGGCGGCGGCGGTCTCCACTTCCATATCAATGCCGCGGTCTTCAGCGCTGCCCCAGCCGGGGTTTTCGTTTTCGGGGGCGGTGGACTCCTTCACGCCCCAGGTCTCCACGCCGACGGGGGTGATAATGGGCATTTGGAGGGTATTGTCGTTCTGGCTGAGGGCGGCGGCCTTGACGCGCTCCAGGGTGGAGACGACATACTCGAAGCCGTAACCGGCGGCGGCGGAACCGATGTTCATGGCGATATTCTGACCGCCCACGCCCATTTGGGTAATGAGGACGTTCAGCTGCTTGGCGAGGTTGATATCCACGGCGGACTCCGCGCCCACCTTCTGGCCGTAAGCGAGGCCCGCACCGGCGGCGACGCCCTTGTAGTTCTCTTCCTTGGCGCTCAGCACCAGGATATTTTTACCCTGAAGGGCCTCAGAGATCTTGGAGAACAGCTCGGCGTCCTTCTCGGTGTTTTTGCATCCGGCGACAACCAGCGGCTTGTCAACAGCCCCGGCGACGGCCTTTGCGTCGGCGACGCAGTCCTCAATGGACTTGTTCGCGCCGTTGGGATCGGCCAGATCGAAGCGGATGCAGACGAAATCAACATGCTCCAGGGACGCGGCTTTTTGGGCGCGGGCGGCCAGCGTATCGCAGCCTGCGTAGAATTCCTTCAGGCCCTCGCTGGGCTGCTCGGGGTCGTCGGACACGTCAATCCCGATTTTGGGGGAATTCGGGATCGGAGCGTCGAAGGAGTAGAGGTTGAAGACGTTCTGGCCGCCCAGAGTAACGGCCTTGTCTCCGGTACCCAGCGTCAGCTCATTGATCTTTGCGCTGAACACCTGAGGCTTCTTGGCAAATGGCATAGTGGTTTGCTCCCTTCATAAAAATTTCGGTGTATATGAAATATTGTGTAAACCGGAATTTCCCCGCGGCGCGGGATTAAATCCCGAGTTTTTTCCATATTTTTTGCAGTCCCTTCTCCGAGAAACCGATAGAGATGCTGGGGTCAAAGAAGGAGAGGTACTGGGTCTCCTGGGCCAGATTCAGCCCTGCCGGTTCGCTGGCGTCCCGCTGGTCCTGATACCGCGCCTGCACGCAGTGCTCAATGGGGGTGCCGACCATTCCGACCGGGTCGTAGCGGGCTTTGGAGCGGTGTTTAATGGGCAGGCGGAACCGCTGCCAGCCCTTCAGCAGCTTCGGCAGCTCCTCGCCCAGCACCAGTTCCATTTCCTCCCAGAAATTCAGGCTGAATTTTACGGTAATGATACTGGCCTCGCCGGTAATGGCGCATACGTGGTCCACCGCCGCGGGACTGACATGCAGGCTGCCGAGTGTAGGGGCGGAGGCGGCAATCTCCGGGTCGGCCTTAATGGCCTCCTCCACGACGGTATGGTGGGGGTCTGTCAGGAAGCGGTCCATAGCCACATAGCCGCAGCCCGGTTTTTTCAGCTTGCCCTGCCGGACCGCCACGGCCCGTGCGCCAAGGTCGAGGAGCAGCGCGCGCCGCTCGGTCATTGCGTGGTCGTACCAGCCGCACAGTGCCTGTGCGCCGCCGTACTGCACATATTCCTGCAAAATCTGCTTCTGCATATAAGCCGCCAGCTGTTCCCGGGCCTGACAGTACCGGCCCAATTCTTCAGCGGCAGTCAGCTGGCTGTCCTGCAATTGGAACCCCTCGCTCCACAGATCCACCATAGTCTGGTTGGTACTGTCGAAGCCC
Organism: uncultured Clostridia bacterium; assembly: GCA_947177005.1. GTDB lineage: Bacteria > Bacillota > Clostridia > Oscillospirales > Oscillospiraceae > Pelethomonas. The sequence goes on from CAMWSZ010000260.1 coordinate 3,574, forward strand.
AGCGCGAAGCCGGTCCTGCCGGACAGGAAGTCCGCCTCCGTGGTTTCCGGAGAGATTCTGGCGTAGCCAGTCAGTTGTTGTTGTTCCATAGTTGATCTGCTCCCATTGTCATAAAATCCGGACAGTGCGGGGTCTCACAGGGCCAGCTGATCGAAGATCCGGTGTACGGCCTGCTTGACCGGACTGTCCTGGGGAACTGTCACGCTAGGACGTCCCTCGGCGTCGTACTCATAGACGGTCTCGTCATGGGGGACCACGCCCATCAGTTTCATCCCATATTTTGCGATTTCCTCCTGCACGCCGGCGTTCAGCACGCCGCCCGGAGCGCGGTTGATGATAAGGCCCACTTCCGTCGCGCCCAGCTTCAGGTCCACGATCATCTGCGCCAGCCGTCCGGCCGCCTGCACGCCGCGCCGGGAACAGTCGCTGACCAGCAGAATCGTATCCACTTGGGGCAGCACGCCCCGGCTGAGATGCTCCAGACCGGCCTCGTTGTCCACGACGATATAGCGGTAATTTTTCGCGTACTTGGCGACCTGACTGGAGAGCAGGCCGTTGACGAAGCAGTAGCAGCCCTTGCCCTGGGTCCGGCCCATGACCAGCAGGTCATAGCCGTCGGTCTCGGTGAGGGCGTCGCCGAAACGCATCTCCGCGTAATCAGCCTTGGTCATGCCTGCGGGGATAGGATTTTTGGAGGAGAGCTCCGCGTTGGCGATATCCTCCCGGATGTCGCCCAGCGTGGACTCCACCTCCACGCCCAGCACTTCATTGAGGTTGGAGTTGGCGTCCGCGTCCACCGCCAGCACCGGTCCGTTCTTTTTCTCACACAGGTACTCGATCAGCATTCCGCAGATTGTAGTTTTCCCAACGCCGCCTTTTCCGGCCAGCGCGATAGTTTGTGCCATAAGGGATACGCTCCTTTACAAGAAGAAATTGGCGCGGGCCGCACGGCCTTCCGCAAGGCCGTGCGGCGGCACCGGGGGAATCAAAGGGGATAAAAGGGGGATCAGAGATCGACGATGCCGGATTCTTTGACGATGCGGGCCACGTCGTCGTACTTATTCAGCGCATAGAGGTGGATGCCGTCGATGCCGCAGGCGCGGTACTCGTCAATCTGCTTAATGGTGTACTCGATACCGGCCTCTTTGAAATCGGCCTTCTTCTGGGCGGCGGCGGCGTCGAAGGGCTCTTTGTCGAAGGGGTTGGGGAAGATCCAGTGCTTGGAGATGATTTCGCAGAGCTTGCGGGGCATGACGCAGCCGTTGCGGCTGAGGGCCATGTTAATGGTGGCGGCCATATCGAGGATGGGCATGATGCCCACGTCCACGGGCATGGTGATGCCGGCGGCGCGAATGGCGTCCAGCCAATAGCGGAACTGGTCCATATCCCAGCACAGCTGGGTCATGATATAGTCGGCGCCCTCATCC
>CAMWSZ010000261.1 GCA_947177005.1 uncultured Clostridia bacterium
CCAGCACAAAGGGGGCCACCCCCTTGGCGTCGTTTTCCACCACCGGCTCGGAGATATAGTATTCGTAGGAACCGTCCCGGCGGCGGTTGTTTTCCGGACCCAGCCCCGCCACCAGACAGATGCCGCCCAGATTCAGCCCGGTCTCCGTAAAGGTCAGATATTTTTCCACGATGCCGTCAAAGGTTTTTCTGCCCTGCGCGGCGTACCCGCCGTCCAAAACGCCCAATCTGGCACCCTTGAGCATAGCGTAGGACATCATGGCGCTGCCGCTGGTCTCCAGGTAATTGCCCTCCCGGCCTCCCTGATCAGGAACCTGCCAGTAGAGGCCCGTAACCGGGTCGGCGCAGCGGCTGACGGCGGTCATCAGCCCGGAAAAAATGCCGGTCAGGCTGTCCCGCTCCCCGCCCCCGGGGAGGATTTCCAGCAGGTCGGCCAGCGCCACGGCGAACCAGCCCAGGGAACGCAGCCAGAAATTTTTGGAGCAGCCCGTATCCGGATTGGCCCAGAAGGCGGTGCGGGAAGCGTCGTAGCCGTGGAAATACAGGCCCTTTTCCTCGGAGAACATCTTGGCCCGAACATTTTTGATCTGGTTTGTGATGTCGGAATAGGTTCCGGTCCCGAAGTTTTTTTCATACAGGGCGCAGAAGGGCTGCGCCATATAAATGCCGTCCAGCCATACCTGATTGGGATAAATGGCTTTATGCCAGAAATTTCCTTCCGGGGTACGGGGCTGCTGTTCCAGCTGCCGGTGCAGGAACTCCGCCGCTTTCCGGTATTTCTCCTCCCCGGTGCGCCGGCAGAGGGCAAACAGGACCCGCCCCTCATTGATATCGTCCAGATTGTGTGCCTCCGGCTTGAAGGTACGAATGGAGCCGTCCTCTCCCACAAAGTGGTCAACGCACTCCTTCACAAACCGGAAATAGCGTTCGTCTCCAGTGAGGCCCTCCATTTCCATCAGCGCGGTGAGCATACAGCCGTCAATATAGTTCCAGGAGGCTGGCTTGCCCTCCCGAATCTTTTCCAGGTTCCACGCCGTGCGTTCCGGCGTGGAGTTCTCCACCAGCTGGAGAACAAATTCGTCGATTTTCTGATAATTCATTGATCTTCCTCAAAATCCTCAGCAGCGATATGTTCATAGTGGTTCGCCACCAGCGCCTTGCCGTTCACGCCGGAGAGCCTTACATTTTTCACCCGGATGGTTTTCACGTTGTCCAGGTACAGGCCCAAACGGCACTGTTCCTGATTCTGGTTCTTCATGGAGGGCATACCGGGCTTGGCGTCCTCAGCGAAGGAAACCCGAATGTTTTCCAGCGTCACCTCGTCCAGCGGGCTTTCCGGCAGGCCGTCGATATAGCAGGCCGCCACCTCCGCCCCGGTACACTCCATATTCCGGAAGGCAAAGGAGCCCAAATGCGGCGTTCTGCCGTCCACCGGCAGGTGTTCCCGGGACCAGACATACTCCTCGTACCGGTCCGGATCACAGCAGTTATACCACATGTTGATGACGATAGGGGTAAGTACTTTGTCCATACGGATGTTGTCGAAGAGTACATGGTCGATAACACTGTCCTTTCCGCGGCCCCGGCGGGTCTTGATGCGCAGCCCCCGGTCGGTGGCCCGGAAATAGCAGTTTGTCACGCTGAGGTTGTGGATTCCGGCGGACAGCTCACTGCCCAAAGTCACCGCCCCGTGTCCGAATTCCATTAGACAGTTGCGAATGGCGTGATGATTGGAGGGGGTTTTATATTTCAGCGCCATGTCCAGCTTTCCGGCTTTTACGGCGATGCAGTCGTCCCCCACGGAGAACCGGCAGCCGATGATGTCCACCCCGTCGCAGCTCTCCGGGTTCACGCCGTCGGTATTGGGACTGTCTTTGGGGGCGGTAACGAAACAGTCCAGCATGGAGAAATTTTGTGTAAACAGCGGATGAATGTGCCAGGCCGGACCGTTTTTCACTGTAACGCCGTGGAGCGTCACGTTTTTGCAGCGGTTCACCAGCAGCACATGGGGCCGGGCGGCGGGAAAGCTCTTAAAATCCCCCCACCAGTCTCCATTCTGCCCGTTGCCGTCAATCGTCCCTCTGCCCACAATGGCGATATCCTCGGCATAGGACGCCTGGAGCAGGGATTGATAGGCGGAGATCTCCAAGCCCTCAAAGCTGGTCTGGGGGGTCTCCTTACCGGTTACCGGGTCTACGCTGGCGCTGGGAATGACAGGATAGCGCTCCCGCTGGACAGAGCCAAGCAGCACGGCGTCCTCATCCAGATCCAGTGTAATGTGGCTTTTCAGCGACAGCGGCAGCGTCAAATAGGTCCCCGCCGGGAACCACAGCCGTCCGCCCTCCGGCAGAAAGCTAATGGCGGCCTGAATGGCGGCGGTGTCCTCATGGACGCCGTCCCCCGCCGCGCCGAAATCCCGCACGTTTACGCAGCAGGTTTCCGGGGGGGTGTTCAATTCAACCTGCTCCTCCCCGCCGTCCTCAAAGCGGACGGTCACGGCGTATTTGGTGTTCGGACGCAGGCCATGCAGGGAAAAAACGTTGGTGTCCCGGCGGAAACGCTCCTCCCCGTCCACCAGAACGGCATAGCCACACCGGGCGTAATAGGGGGAGCTTCCGTCCAGCTCAAAGCAGGCGGAGCTGCCGGAGCGGTAAATAACTTGTATCATAGCTTCAAACCTCATTTATCGGTCTTCACACGGTGCCGGTGGAGTGCGTGTTTGCCCTGAATCAAAAGCAGATCAAATCCCAGGCAGAACAGGCCGAACAGAACCGGCTCCACCCCCAGCACGACGCTGTTGGCCGTTCCGAGGAGGCAGCTGGCGGTCATATTGACCGCGTTGTACCAGACATAGACCAGAAACAGGATCAAATAGGCATAGAGGATGTTGAGAAAAAAGCCGGACATGCCCTTCCGCGTCACCATCATCCAGCGGGCATTTTCGCCGGGGGTCTTCTCAAAAAAGCGCAGCGCGGGGTTGGTCAAAAGATCGGTGACGATACCCAGCGCCATGCCGGTGACAAACAGAATGTCCAGTTCGCTGCTCAGGATAGTGCCCATGCCCCAGATAAAGAAAAAGCATACCGCTCCTGCGAACCATGCCTTGATAAACAGCATTTTCACCCAATCCGCCACTTTCATTTTAGGACCGGAACGGTAGGCGCGAAGCTCCGCCTCGGACACGGGGGGCGAGTTGGACTCGTCGGCGGTGACGAGATCGTCCACCGCCTGGGTCTTGAGCCTGTAGTAATCCGACTGTTTTTCCACCTCTGGCTTATTCGTTTTACGCTTTTTGCTCATGGTGTCTCCTCTTTGCCTTTATGGGAGGCCCGGATGGCGGGCCTCCCTGTCCTGCTGGTATGGAAATCGGTTCACGCTTCTCCGGAGATGTCGATTGCTTCCATGCTTCCGTTGTCTCCCACGTCAATGGAGGTCTTGATCTTGCGCAGCCACTTGGAATACACTGGCAGCAGCACGGTCAGCACGATGCCGGACGCCAAAATGCCGATATGGATACGCAGATAATACTCGGCAAAGGCGATATAGGACGTATCCTTTGTCACCTTAATGGGGTTGTCCGGCCGGGTGATTGCGGACCAGATCGCGTTGATGTAGTAAACATCAGCGAAAATCACAATCGCCAGCAGGACAAACATCAGCGTCATCATGGGAACGTTCGGCTTTTTGCGGTAGGGGAACGCATTCAGAAAGCACATAAAGGACAGCATGGAGAACAACATGGTGGCAAAGCCTGCCAGTCCCATGCCCGGCCCCTGGATGCGTGCGGTGGTGTCGGAGATGTAGCTCAGATTCAGAGAGTAGAACAGGAATCCGGCCACCAGCACCACCAGAGGGATCATCTGGGGACGGCGCTTGAGGGAAACGAGGAATTTACGCCCGGCTTCCTTCATACCGCGGTTTTTTTTACTCTACATTAAACCTAAACTCCCCATATGGCAATTGTGGTTTACTTTTCAAATAAATGGTTGCGTTTGAAAGAGAAGGATGTTGTATCTCCCGCCTTGTAATCCTGCCAGCCCTTCAGCTTGGCGGAAATTTTTGCGCTGGGGGCTTTGGAACCGCCGATATGTCCGTGGACCAGAGTATTCATACCAAGGTTCTCGTTGGAGTTCACGCTCACGGGCACGTCCGGGCCTTCCACGATATTTTCCGGACGCACGCCCAGGGTAATCTCCTTGTTGTTGTAGGCGCGGAGGATATTTTTCTCCTCACCGGTGAGGTCCACTTGGAAGCCCTCACCCACCAGCTTGCCGCCGCTGACCCGCACGTCATAGAAATTCATGGGCGGCAGGCCGATAAAGCTTGCCACGAACACATTGGCGGGGGCATCGTACAGCTCCAGGGGCGTGCCCACCTGCTGGACATGTCCCATTGACATGCAGACGATGCGGTCGGCCAAAGTCAGCGCCTCGGTCTGGTCGTGGGTGACGTACATCATGGTGGCTTGCAGCCTCTTGTGCAGGAGCAGGATCTCCCGCCGGGTTGCACCGCGGAGCTTGGCGTCCAGGTTGCTGAGGGGCTCGTCAAACAGGAACACCTTGGGGTTCCGGACAATGGAGCGGCCCATGGCTACCCGCTGGCGCTGTCCGCCGGAGAGCTGGGCGGGCTTTTTGTTGAGCTGGCTGGTCAGGCCCAGGATCTCCGCCGCCGCCAGCACTTTTTTGTGGATCACATTGGGGTTCTCCTTGCGCAGGGTGAGGGAGAACGCCATGTTTTCATAGATCGTCATATGACCATAGAGGGCGTAGCTCTGGAACACCATAGCCATATCCCGGTCCTTCGCGGGGGTGGCGGTAATGTCCTTGCCGTCCAGCAGCAGCTTGCCGCGGGAGATGTCCTCCAGTCCGGCCACCATGCGCAGGGTAGTGGACTTTCCGCAGCCGGAGGGGCCCACCAGCACAATGAGTTCGCCGTCCTTCACGTCCAGGTTGAAGTCGAAAACCGCCTGCACGTTATTGTCA
>CAMWSZ010000262.1 GCA_947177005.1 uncultured Clostridia bacterium
AGGGCCGGGACGCTTTTCTGACCTTCTTCCCGGCGTACTCCTGGAAAGCGGCGGTAATCGCTTCGTTGTCGCGGCCCTTGAAAAAGATCAGAAACTTAGGCGGGTCGCTGCTCCGGTCTCTCTTGACGGCGTAGTCCACGCCGTACTTGCGGGCAATCCGGTCAAAATCTCGGATGGACGGGTCCGTCAGTTCAATGCTCTCCACGCCCTGTCCCTGGCCGACGAGCTGCTTCACGGACTGCTTGCCGTGGGGGACTACAGGACCGTCCCGGTTTCTTTGATGCACCTCTTTGCGGTGGGCCATATACTTGCTGATGGCGGCTTTGAGAAGCCGCCCGGAGAACTTGGTGCCGTTGACCATCAGGGTCAAGGTCCTGTTTTCTACTTCCTCCTGCATGGAAGAAACGCCTCCTTCCGTTCAAAATTTGTGCCGTGGCAGTTCCCGCGCTAGGGCGGAACCACCAAACGGCGCAGAAGATATTTCATGTTCGTTCCTTTCTACAATACCTGGGTAGGGAAAAGTTTTGTAAAAATAGGGATTGACAAGAGAGGTTCCATTGCATATACTGTTTATATCAAATTATTTTGATGTGAGGTTAATACAATGGATAACACCCACCAGGAACACGCAAAAGTCTTTAAGGCTCTGTGCGACCCCAAACGACTGGCAATTCTCTCGCTCCTTCGAGGCGGGGAGAAATGCGCCTGTGTTTTGATGAACCAGTTGGGAATGGCTCAATCTGCTGTTTCCTATCACATGAAGATTCTGTGTGAATCGGGAATTGTCGTGAGCCGCCAAGAGGGGAAATGGACCTATTACAGTCTAAGCAGCGCGGGCAGCAGAGCCGCTGCTGAACTGTTGCTGTCACTGACAACACCCAGCACAGAACAAGACCGTTGTTGTGGTTGAGAAAAGCCACCGTCCGGGGGTGGCTTTTCTTTTGACACAATACATCAAAATTTTTTGATATGATTTCTGATTGGAGGTACTCTCATGCAAATCCTTCGCGCCCTGTGGCTGTTCATCCAGAACCAGATTCTTGGTATGAAATGGCTGAATGTGCTGATTGGGGATCTGCTCTCCTTGCTAGGCTGGGACACGGCCTCCCGGCTGGGCGGCAGCATCCAATTCCTTGTGTACGATGTAGTCAAAATCACGGTGCTGCTGTGTTTCCTGATTTTTGTGATCTCCTACATTCAAAGCTACTTCCCGCCGGAGCGCAGTAAGCGGATATTGGGCCGGTTTCATGGCATTGGTGCGAACATCATATCTGCCTTGCTGGGTACGGTGACGCCCTTCTGCTCCTGCTCGTCCATTCCGCTGTTTATCGGTTTCACCAGTGCCGGGTTGCCGCTGGGGGTTACGTTCTCATTCCTGATTTCATCCCCAATGGTAGACTTGGGCAGCCTTATCCTCCTAATGAGCATTTTCGGGGCTAAAGTTGCTATCATCTATGTGGTGGTGGGGCTGGTGATCGCCGTAGTGGGTGGCACCCTGATTGAAGCACTGCACATGGAGCCGTATGTGGAGGAATTTATCCGCAACGCTGGCGGCGTAGACATGGAATCTCCGACACTGACGAAACGGGAACGGGTTCAGTATGCCAAAGAGCAGGTTGTTGACACATTCAAAAAAGTGTTTCCTTATATCCTGGTCGGTGTAGGCATTGGCGCTGTCATTCACAACTGGATTCCCGAAAGCTGGATCGAGACTGTGCTGGGTGGTAACAATCCCTTCGGCGTTGTCCTTGCTACGCTGGTTGGTGTACCTATGTATGCGGACATTTTCGGTACTATCCCGGTGGCGGAGGCCCTGCTTTACAAGGGCGCACAGCTTGGCACAATTCTGTCCTTTATGATGGCTGTCACAACTCTAAGTCTGCCGTCCTTGATTATGCTCCGCAAAGCCGTAAAGCCGAAACTGTTGGCTCTGTTCATTGCCATTTGTACCATCGGCATTATTATTGTCGGCTACTTGTTCAATGCGTTCCAATTTTTGCTTATATAAATTTAGGAGGAAACAATTATGGGACTGTTCAGTAAGAAGAAAGCAGAAACAAAATCTTGCTGCTGTGGCAGCAACTGCACACCGGAGACAATGGCACAGGCAGAGGCGGCAAAAGCTACGACCGGGGTCAAGGTGCTGGGGTCCGGCTGCGCCAAATGCAACGCCCTGGAAGATGCCGTCCGCGCCGCCTTGACCGAGTTAGGAATGGACACGGCTATTGACCATGTGACGGACTTCACCCAGATCGCAGCCTATGGTGTCATGACCACTCCGGCGCTGGTAGTGGACGGGAAAGTGGTTTCCTATGGTAAAGTGCTGAAAAAGGATGAAGCCAAAGTGTTGATCCAGAAAGCACGGGTATAATACTTGCTGGAAGGGTGCGGATGCGAAGCGTCTGCACCCTTCCAACAGGTATTTGCAGGCTTTCTCCCGGCATGAAAGGAGCGGCCTTTCAGCCGCCGTTCATGTCGTGGTTGACCAGCATGGTGTAGTGATTGTCCGTGGTAGAGGGTGCGTTAAACAACGCCGCCAAAAGGTAAGCCCTGGTGTTCCAGATACGAGTGGTATTCTCCCGGATGGCATCCAGGACTTTCTCGATATGGCCGCTGTTGATAAGTTCAAACCGCTGCTGAACCAGGGCGGTGGGATACTCTGCGTTCCGCCCGATCTTCATGGTGGGGCTTTTGGCCAGAGCTACCTCCAGCATGATTTCCACGAACTCATCCACCTGTTCCCGATTGTTGGAATCGGCAATCATGTCGTACTCAATCTGCTCAAGAATCTCATTTCGTTTCTCTTGCACTTCGTTCCTTCCTTCCGTCACAGACGCAGGTGCCGGGGGGTAGGAGGGAAGGATAGAATGAATACTTGATTCAAAAGTATTTGATTTTTTTATTCTTGATTTCTTTATATTTAATTCCGGGCGGTTTTCCGCATCCGGTTCTGCCACATCCGGGTTTTCCGTATATGGAGAAACCATATCTGGCGCGGCAGAATCCGGCAAAGCTGTATCCGGGTCAGGCGCGTCCGGGCCTTCCGGGTCCGGGGCGGTCTCCGGTGCAGGCGGTTCGGTGTTCTGCGGTTTCTCATAGATGATGTACTCCGTGTCAGTAATACGGCCATTGTCTCCCCGCAGCTGGCGGCGCACCATATAGCCCGCTTTCTCCAGCTCCTTCAGGGCGTTTCCGACAGCCTCCACGCCCTCTTTGCAGATGGCGGCAAGGCCCCGTGTGGAGTAGTTCCAATCCTCCGGCATGGAGAGCATCATGGACAGCAGCCCCTTTGCTTTCAGGCTCAAAGCCTTGTCCTTCAAATGATAGTTACACATAACGGTGTAGTCCCGCGTCCGTTCAACCCGGTATACAGCCATTTACCTCACTCCAATCTTAGTATTATTTTGTAGTATCCGCGCTCTGCGCATCCTCCCTGGCAAACCGTTCCTCCAGGCGTTCCACAGACCAATTCTGCTTGAATTGTCCCAGGGGACTAGGGCCGAACTGCGCCCTTGCCCGGTTATCCATATCCAGTAGCCGCGCCCACAGCTCCGGGTGATGATGCCGGAGCTGGCGCAGCTCACCTATTCTCTGCAATGGACACAGCCAGCAGGAGGCACGGTGATAAATCTCGTACAGTCCTCCAAAGTCAAAGCCCCGGTCATAGCAAATCTGCAATGCCTGGGCTTCGGTGATCCCCCATTCCACCAGAGGATAGCGTTTGTGCGGGTCGTCCTTGCAGCGGTGGGCCTCATCAGCGGCAATACCAATACAATGAACGGCGTTTTTTTCTTTTTTCAGCCGGTTGACCTCTTTATCCATCAGGTGTGTTTTGAGCTGGCCGGTACACCAGCGCACTTTAACCCCAGGCCAGCCGTTGCCGTAGGGCGGGACCCCCAGCCGCGCCCGGTTTTCCAGACAGCTGGGTTTCTGCTTTGGCTCGGTAAACATCAGCCATTCAAAGCCCTTGGGATGGCGCAGAGTGGTGATGTGGATTCCCCGCTCCCGGTAGAGAAGATCGTCCAGCTTGGCGATGTGGTCCTCTGTCTCAGGAAACTCAACGCCCGTATCCGCTCTTATCACAGCATCAATGGGCATCCCCTTTTCAATCATCAGCAGCAAGAGCGCACTGGAATCTTTCCCTCCGCTTACTGCTACAGAGGTAAAATTGCCCTTTCTCTCCAAAATCACAGCTCGTAGATGGGCATATTGCACTCGCTGAAGGGTTTGCACATACCCAGCAGATTGCTGGTCAGTTCCTCCAGGTTCAGGCAAAGGCCGCTGTCCCAAGGGGCACCGCACTCGCCGCTGATCTCCCGGTATTGCGTGACATACACGCCTTTGTCATACCCAATCGACACACAGGCCACCGCCGCAAGGCTCATGTCCTCCAGCAGCCACAGTTCATACGTGCGTCCCGCCATAACTTCGCCGTTCTGATGGGCCTGATCGAAGTCCTCGTAGAGCCGGGTAGCCCGCTGGCCGAACAGTTCACCGCTCCGATAGGTGAACGACTGCGGCGCTTTGCCCTGGGTGGTGTAGATATGGACCATCCTGACATGATGCCGGATCGCTTGCAGCAGCGTAAAAAAGTCGATGCTGTCCAGCATGGCCTCTACTGATGCGCTCTCATAGTCGGCACTGGCAATGCCGCTGTAGTAAAGGTCACGGATGGCGTTCTCCAAAGAATCAATGGTATACAAAGCAAATTCCTCCTTAGAATTACTTGCCCCGCCGCTTTTTCGGCTTGTCGGGCAGGATATGTCCCTCAATGATGCTGCCGTGTTTGCGGATACGGATATTACCCTGCCGCTGGGCATCCAGCGCGGCGGCATAGTCCGTCTCATTGAGAAAGCGCCGGACGTACTGCCCTGCCTTTCCCATGGAACAGTCCGCAAACACCAGAAATTCGATCATATGGCGGGTATCATCGTGATAGCGTTCCACCGCCAGCAGATCGTGGCCTGTGATGGGAAGGTG
>CAMWSZ010000263.1 GCA_947177005.1 uncultured Clostridia bacterium
CCATTGCGGCGGTCAACGGATTGCCAAGCTCGTCAAAACCAATTTCATGGTTGCCCAGCGCATAGGTGCCGTTCTCCGCGTCCCTCCAGCGCTGCTCACTGAGATACTGCTTAATCTTCATGCGCTGTTCTTCTGTGTAATAATCCCTATAGCCCCGACTCATATCGCGGGACATATCGTACATAGAGAGTGTGGCTACCGCTTTGATTCTGGTATCTGTACCAGCGGCGGTGATTGCCATCCCCGATAAGCCGCAGATGCCTACCACACCGATACGTTCCCGATCTACGAAATCCAACAGACCGATACAATCGACTGCCGCGCTGTAGTCCTCAGTAAAGATGTCCGGAGAGGCCATATTACGGACCTTACCGCCGCTCTCTCCATTGAATGACGGGTCAAAGGTCATTGCCACAAACCCCATCGCCGCGAACTGCTGGGCATACAGTCCGGAAGCCTGCTCTTTTACCGCGCCGAAAGGACCAGCTACGATAATAGCCGGATTTTTTTGCCCGGCGCAGTTCTCCGGCAGGTAAATGTCACCCGCCAGTTCAATTCCATAGCGATTTTGAAAACGAACCGATCTCATCTCAATCTGCGGATAAACAGTAAATGTGCGTGTATCCTGGTTGCTCATAATAAAATACTCCTTTTCTAAATCATACGGCCAGTTTGTTTGCATTAAGGTGCCGTCCGGATCTTCTCGTGCCGCTTACTCAGCTGATAAATCAGGTAGTCCAAGCAATCGACCCTTTTTTGCGCCGCATGCATATCGTCCATCAGCGTAATCCGATGCTTTCTCAGCAGCCGCATCTGGTCCTGCAGCGTTCCCTTCTCCATAAGCTGCAAAAATTGTGCTGTCATATCAGCGCTGCATCCAGCATCCTTCAAATTTTCGGCTACATGGCTTGTACTCAAAGGGTCCCATCCCCACTCCATAACCAATGCCTCCTCCCTTGGAAAATTAAATTTGGTTGGCTGTTCTGGATTCTGCATCAAGTATACATTGTGTTTTCTTAAATATCAAATACTCATTTTCTATACATTGCCATATCAAAATGGTATAGGAGAAAAAGGGAGCAGATACGGCACTGGGCCGATATCCGCTCCTTCTATAGCTTTCGTTATGCGTATTATTCACAAAATTGCCGTCCTACAGTTTTCAGCCATCCGCTGAAAACTGCATATGCAGTGTGTCCAGAAATACCGAGGCGGCTTTCGTGAAGCTCTGATATTTTTTCCATATGAGATACAATCCCACCTCTAATGCAGGTTCCAAAGGCCGGAAAGTCAGGATATCATTCTCTCCCAGCCGGATAATTTTATCCAGACAGAGAGCATATCCAACACCCTCCTCCACCAAAATCGAAGTGTTGAACAACAGATCATAGGTGACAACAATGTTCAGATTGGAAAAGCCGCTGCCCATCCATCCGGAAAAAATATTGTCCGTCAGGGTTTGATTGGTAAAAAGAATGGGCAAGCCCTCCAAATCCTCCGGATGGATCGTTTGCTTTTTTGCCAGAGGGCAGTTGCTTGGCATTAGCAGTCCCCAAGTGTCTACATTCGGCAGTTTAATATAATCGTATCTTTGCAGATCCACAGGCTCCAGGACAATCCCAAAGTCCAGAAGTCCCCTGTCCAGCCGTTCGGTTATGTCGTTGGCATGACCGCTATAGAAATGGAAATGGATGCCAGGATATTTCTGCTGGAGTGTCTTGATTCCCTGTGCAATACAACGAAGCCCTACTGTCTCTGCTGCGCCAATGTAGATATCGCCGCCCAGCTGCTCACCAACCGCATTGATTTCAGCGTGGGCAATCTCCATCAAAGAGACAATTTGCTCTGCGCGTTTGCGCAGAATCATTCCTTCATCGGTCAGAGTGATGGAGCGGTTTCCACGAATAAATAGTTTCTTACCCAATTCTCCCTCTAATTCCCGCATCTGCCGGGACAGTGGGGGCTGCGTCATATGCAGTACCTCAGCTGCGCCCGTAATACTTTTTTCTCTTGCTATCGCAAGGAAATATTGTAATGTCCGAATGTCCATTTTTCCCTCCTATTTGACTGCATATCCGGGCCTATATCCTCTGTTTACAGTATAACAGAATCTACTATATAATTCAAGTATGGGAAGCAATATAAATTAGGTATTTGATATTTGACAAGTCCTTGTTTATAATGTGTCTGCAACCAGCAAGGCAGGCGAATTCAAAAGACAAAATGAAGGGAGAGTTGTTTATGGCAAAAGACAAGTTTGGCGTATTCAGCAGCAAGATTATAGATCTTGTGGGAGGAAAGGAGAACATTGCTGTGTTTACACATTGTGCCACACGCCTGCGGTTCAATGTGGAAAACAAAGAAAAAGTTCAGTTTGAGGAAGTGAAAAATCTTCCGGGCGCGCGTGGCGCAGTTTGGGCCGGCAATCAACTCCAGATTATTATCGGAAATGATGTCGCGGATGCCTATGCCGCAATATGCAAGGCAGCCGGGCTGAATGCCGATGATAGCATCGGTGAGACTCAAAAAGGCGGTAAATTCAGCGTTGGCGCGATTATTGATGGCATTGCCGGATGTGTAACGCCCATTATTCCTGTGCTGGTTGGTTCCGGCCTTATCAAAATTCTTGTCATGTTGGGCGAGATGTCTGGACTGCTTTCGGCGGATGCTCCCACCCACACAGTTCTCACATTCGCCAGTGATGCCGGCTTCTATTTCCTGCCCATTTTCGTAGGCTTTGCCGCCGCGAGAAAATTTGGCGCAAATCCGGCTCTGGGTATGCTGATGGGTGCTATTTTTATCCATCCTACATTTATCGCCGCTATAGAGGCCGGAACCACACTGTCTATTTTTGGCCTGCCGATTTATGGAGCGAGCTATGCAGCTTCCATTTTTCCTGTTATCCTCAGCGTGTTTGTTATGAGCTATGTGGAGCGTTTTGCTATTAAAATTTCCCCGGACTTCCTTCGTTCAGTCGTAGAACCACTGCTGACATTGATTGTCATGATTCCAATAGCTCTTTGTGTACTGGGTCCTATGGGTGCGTTCTTGGGCAACTACATGGCTGCTGCCATCCTGTGGCTGTATGAAAAAATGGGCTGGCTTGCCGTAGGCCTGTCTACCGCTCTTGCGCCGCTCTTCATTATCACCGGTATACACCATGCTTTTACTCCGTATATCTTCCAGTCTTTTGCGGATCTCGGCTATGAACCCATTGTCCTGGTGGGAAATATTATCTACAACCTGAATTTGGGTATCATCTGCCTTGTGGCCGGACTGAAAATGAAGGACAAAGATGAGAAATCTACTTCACTTTCCTGCGCAGTGACTTCCCTGACGGGTGGAATCAGCGAACCAGGCATGTACGGCGTTATTATTAAGAACAAGCGGCTTCTGGTCAGTCTGATGGCGGGTTCCTTTGTGGGCGGCGCAATCGCGGGCTTTGGCAAAGTTTGTGCGTATGCTTTTGCTGGCAGTTTCGGAATCTTTGGTCTAACCGCTTATATCGGTGATAACGTCCTCTGGCTTATCACTGCTTTGGTAATCAGCTTTGCCGTTTCTATTACTATGACTACTATACTTTTCAAAGATAAAAAAAGCGCTGGTGACAGCAAGGCCCCAAAAGATACTACCCCTCTGGAACTGAAAGCCTGCATTTCCGGCAGTGTAATCCCGGTAGCGGACGTAGATGACCCGGTATTCTCATCTAAGACATTGGGGGATGGTATTGCCATCCGTCCTAGCGGGCAGATCATTACAGCCCCTTGCGCCGGGAAAGTCTCCATGATTGCAGATACTCTGCACGCAATTGGAATTACGATGGATAACGGCGCGGAACTGCTCATCCATGAGGGCATCAATACGGTAGCTCTGGAAGGGAAAGGATTTAAGGTGCTTGTCAAAGCAGGTGACACGGTAAAGGTGGGTACACCGCTGCTGGAGTTTGACGCAGCTTTTATCAAAGAACACGGCTATGCTACAGACTGTGTGATGATCGTAACCAATTCAGAAGATTTTCCAAATGTGAAATTTATAACCGGGATAAATGCCCAGCAAAAAGAAACTGTCGTCTGCCAGTTCTGATTTGTTACACTGTTATTGTAAATATCTATAGGAGGATATAATATGCCATTTTCCAAAGATTTCTTATGGGGCGGTGCAGTTGCCGGCAATCAATATGAGGGCGGATATCAGTCCGGCGGGCGCGGCCTGAGTACATTGGATGCCGTTACAGGCGGCGGCTATCAAAAGCCCCGCATGATTACCTACAAGACCAAAGACGGCGAAATCGGACAGTCCCCCATTGACAGCTCCATGACCGGCAATATTCCAAAGGGTGCTGTAGGGTACATCAAGCCTGACACTTTCTATCCCAGCCACATGGCAACTGATTTCTATCACCACTATAAAGAGGACATTGCGCTGTTTGCCGAGATGGGCTTCAAGTGCTTCCGCATGTCCATCAGCTGGTCCAGAATCTGCCCCAACGGAATGTATGAGGTCAACGAAGAAGGGCTGCGCTTCTATGACGATGTATTTGACGAACTGCTGAAACACGGTATTGAACCGGTCGTCACGATTAATCACTTCGATATGCCCCTGTATCTTGCCGACAATTATGACGGTTGGGCCAGCCGGGATGTCATTGACTTCTTCCTTTTCTATGCGAAAACCGTTATGACACGGTACAAGGATAAGGTAAAATACTGGATGACTTTCAATGAAATCAACGTCCTGTCTGGCTGGTGTCAGATCGGCATCCACAGCAATGACCCGCAGACGCTGTATCAGGCTCACCACCATATCTTTATTGCCAGTGCTTCAGCTGTGGCGCTGGGGCATCATATCAACCCGGCATTTAAGATCGGTATGATGGCCGCTGTCATCCCCAGCTATCCCATGAGCTGTAAGCCGGAAGAAGTATTGGAATCCATCCACTTCAACCGGGCAAGAGAATTTTATATGGATGTACAGGTGAA
>CAMWSZ010000264.1 GCA_947177005.1 uncultured Clostridia bacterium
ATATTCAGGCGTCTCCTGCTTGAGCAGGTCCGTGAGCGAATAGCTCCAGCCGTTCTGCTCGAAGTCGGACCGGGGAATGCCGCCCGGATCGTCCTCCGGTCCCAGATCGTAGGTTTTGCGGATTTCCGAACCGTCATCACTCTGAATGATGGATGTGGGGTAGCAGACTTCCAACGCCAGCGCGGTGGGGCCGAGGGCCGACAGCAGGAAGACTGCCAGCAGCGTAAGTATTGCGAGGCGCTTCATGGTGATGCTCTCCTCCTTTTTTCAGGTTTCATTTGGTGTCTCTCCTTCCTGTTTTGAATTTATATAGAGCGTTTTTCAACGCGCCATATCCGTCAGCTCATCCCGCCCATAGACGGCCCGTCCTGTTTGGGAGCCTGGATTTCCTCCAGTTTCTCCCGCGCCCAGTCCGGCAGGAATTCTTCCTTCAGGACACCGACAAAATCCGTTCGGTTCCAGCGGGCTTCTTCGCCGTCGCCCAGACAGGTGGCGTATACGGCGCGTCCAACGGAGGTAGGGCTGCATCCGAAGCCGCCTTCTGCGTACCAGAGCATATTCTTTGGGGACCAGCAGTCCTCCCGCAAAACATCCGGCGAGATCGCCAGCACCCTGCCGGTGAAGTCCTGCTCGTGCAGGTTCCCCTCACAGTGTTCCGGTCCGAACAGTCCCAATGCCTGGTACATTTCGCGGGTCTGACCGATAAACGAATCGGTCAGGCCAATGCCCCGGTCTACTGTAAAATACCGGTTGTACTTACCATCCGGCGGTACATAAACCTTTTGGCACCAGTCCTGGCTTTCCTGCGCATACTGATGCCGGTATTGCGGCAGTTCCTGCTTCAAGGTATTGGCAAGCACAAATCTTGTCCGTTTGAATCCCCATTTCTCCAGCACCGCTTCCGCACAGCCGGGTTTGAGCCGGTCCGCTTCTTCATCGTAGAACTGGTTGATCGCCTGCTCGATATCCCGTGCGCACTGGACATTATTGCGGAAGCTGTCCTGCCACCGCTGTTCCTCGTTCATAGACCGTGCGTCCGAACGGGAGTAGGGATATAAGTACGGAAACTCAGCCATAAACCGTTTCCTCGGTCATGAGCAGTTCTTCCAGCTCATTCAGGCACACGCCGCTGGCGGCCAGAACATCCAGAATGTTGGGCGGCACGTCCGACAGATCATAGCGGTAGTTCGCCGCCTCAACACAGACCACGCCGTCCTCTTTCGGCCACGCGCACAGCTTGGCGTCTTTGGGAATCCCGGCTTCCTGCCGCACCCACTCCGGAAGGTCCACGCCGCTGCCGGGATGTTCCAGGTCAATGTCGCATTCGCCCTCACAGCCTTCGCAGGGACCACAGACTTTCGCCAGATGTACCGTCAGGTCGGTGGACATCCGCTGGAGCTGATCAATTGCGTGGACCAGTTCCATCGCGGTCATCTCTTTTTTCAGAATCACCACCGCGTCCGTCAGGGCGTGGATCTCTACCATTTTCCCCTTCTCGAAGCCGCTCTGCTCCATGATGAGGTTGGGGATGACCAGTTTCTTTTTCGTGGTGCCTTTTGTAAATACAAGTTCAGACATATCCGTTTCCTTTCAGCTAAAAAGAGTGATTTGTGATGTAGCCCGCCGCCGCTCATTCATGTCATAGTTGGAGATGAGCAGTTCTGAGAATTGTGCGCCGCCGTCGTAGCGCTGCTTGATGTTGTTGAGGCGGGTGACCTCCTGCATCATAATGCCGGGCTGATGATAGAGTTCGCGGACAAACTCATCATCGTTGTAGGACAGAAGAAACTGCCCGGTGATTTGCAGGAGCCGGTTCCGCAGACGAAAGTGATCTTCTTCCGTAAAGCCCGCCTCTCCAATATTTTGATAGTAGCCCTCCGTATTATGATAGGGCGGGTCCAGATAGAAAAAAGTGGACGGGCGGTCATAATGCAGGACCAGTTTTTCAAAGTCCTGGTTCTCCACCACCACAGTCCGCAGGCGTCTGTGGGCCTGCTCGATGAGGGGGAAATTGCCCCACATATCATGGGGTTTCCCGGCAAAGCTGGTGAGACCGGAAGCGTAGCTGTAGCGGATGATCTGATAGAACCACGCCGCTTTCTGTACATCGCTGGCGGGACTGTCACGGGCAAGGGCGGCGCGGATATGGTCAAAATCCTCCCGTGCGTTGAGGACATATTTCAATGCCGCAGTCAGTTCCTCCGGCTGTTCCCGGACACAGCGGTACAGGTTCACCAGCAGGCTGTTGAAGTCGTTGTATACCTCAAAATCATTCCTGCGGGGCTTATGGAACAGCACCCAGCCGCCTCCGCCAAACACCTCCACATAGCGGTCATAGAGAAGCGGAAAACGCTGGACCACTTCCTCCCGCAGCGCCTTCTTCCCCCCGATCCAGCTGATAAAGCTGTTCAGGCGTCATCACCTCCGGCTGCTGTCTCACCGAACCGCTCCAGCGATCCCCGCAGGCCGCTCATGGAGTCCTGTATGCCCTTCATCATTTCCTCCAGATTGAGAATGGTATCCACGACCTCTCCGGCGTGGGCGGCATAGAAGTAGCCCTCCGGCCCGCTGCAGACAGGGACGTTTTTCCTCCGCAGGCGGTTGACCTGACGGCGCAGCTCATTCTCGCTGACGTGGAGAGCCGCCTCCAGTTCCGACGCCTTCATCGCATGACTGCGGCCCAGGCAGTTGTTCTTGAGATGTTCTTTCAGTTGCTCACTTGCCATTTTTCTTTCCTTTCTTTGCCCGCTTCTTTGAAAAAGGGTACAAAAAAGGAACCGCTGTCCCTTTTCGGAGAAGCGGCTCCTTGTGATTGTTGATGTATTTTTACTGCATGGTCATACCGGATACCTGGGTCTGTTCCAGTTCACCGAAGCGAAGGACATAGCCCAGACCGTCTGATGTCTGCATATATCCCTGCTGCTCCAGCAGATTGACTGCATATTCTTCGTAGTTGAAGTGTTCGGATATCTTCTGCACCTTTTCCAGCAAGCCCCGCTCCCCCAGCTCCTCCACGGCGTAATCGTGAAGTCTGAGTGTCGGGACATATTCGTAGCTGCTGAGATTCTGGGCGATCTCTACCGCCATACTCAGCCGGCTGCAGTTCTCATATTCCATCGCGGCGGCAAGACGGGCGTCAAACCCCTGCATCCCCTGGCCCTGCTCGTCCAGCAGACAGCCCAGATTCTGCCCGTCATAGATCAGCTCGATCAGGTTGTCGTACTGGCTGGCAATGTCCCCGATTTCCGGAAGGATACATTCTGCCTTCAGCAAGGTGCATTCCTGAACGGTTCTGACCCGCAGGGCATCCAGCGTCATGCGGATATCGCCAGCTTCATCGTTCATATCCTGATAATCCGGCAGTTTTACCCATAAGCCGCCGGGGACCTGCTCCGACGCCAGTTTCAGACGGACGCTCCAGTCTGTCATTTTGGGGAGATAGCCTTTGCCGTCATACCGTTGTGGCAGCTCTGTTTCCGGGTGTTCGATATAGTGACCGTCCAGAAATGTACCAGAATGTTCCTCTGCGTAAGACATTCCCAGTTCTCTTACATCAATATAATCGTGCAGTTCGCTGGGGATACCTTTTTCACGCATACAGAACTCTCCGAGCTGCTCATAGTTCCCGGCCTGATAGCGGACCTCGTATTCCTCCAGCGTCAGCATATGATTGATTACATCGGCCATACTGTCGGGCGGTTTCCTTTGGAGCGCCGCAGCGAGAATCGTTCCTTCTCTGACGCTTAACGTCTCCAGATTCTCCCGCAGCCAGTCCTGTTCTTTCTGCGTTCCATCCAGCTGCAGCAGAGCGTTGATATTCTCATTCACTGCATCATCTCCATTCCGAACTGCCGGGTATTCTCCGGAGCTTCCGGATGCTGTGTCTGTACCGGCTGGCCGTCTTCCCGACCGATCTGTCCGTAGCCGGTCAGCTGGGCGTTGTACCGCTCCAGCATTTCCAGGCCATAGCCATGCAGATTGATATGGGGCAGCAGACGCCCCATCGTGATCTCGTCGATGGAAATCCGGAGATCGTCTTTTGCCGCTTCCTCCACCGTTCGGATATCCGGCATCAAAGTGTAGTCATCCACCGTTTCCGCCAGCAGGACCGCTTCCGCTACGTCCTGACAGTCCGCCGCCTCCAGCACGGCTTTGTATTTCACGAGCTTTCCGTCCGCCTCCAGCTGCCGCAGCTGTTCCGCCAGTTTGAATACCTGCGGAATCTCCTCATCTAAAAATATCTGATGGTTCCAGGCAGGGAGCGGGCAATCCAGGATAGAAACCATTGTATTGCTCCAGTTTGCGCAGCCCAGCTTCTCCAATGTTTCCTGCAGCTGTTCGCTGGGAGCGGGGAGCTGGATGGGGATAGGGTCCCGTTTTTCACCTGGAATGAGCGGCAGGGACATGGTGTTGAGCAGGATGGTATAGGACGGCTTGTGGGGTTGGAAATCCATTGTTTCGCTGCGATGCGGCACCTCCGCATTCTGCATGACATACCCCAGTGAGGTAAACACACCGCCATCCGCAGTTCGATATTCCTGACCTATCTTTTTGAAGTCCAGCAGCTCAAACGCCTCATCCGTAAGGTCTTCCGCCTCCAGAACAAATCCGTTTTCCGCATAAAACCGGCCCAGTTCATAATCGTTCGCGGCCTCCTCTACCACATGGCAGCATTCCGGACTGTTGGCAAAATCGATGAGACGGGGGAGCGGCACCGGTCCGGCGCCTTTTTTGATTTCCATCCCTACCAGCCCCTCAAAAGCGGCCCTGCCGAAATCGTCCAATCCAGCTAATTTCCTCGCCAGACCGTTCAGCTGATAGATGTCAGCCTGTTCCTGGAGCTGCTCCGCCAGATAGTCATAGTCGTGGTACTCCAGCACCTCCAGATAGGGCGGAGCGCCGGGTTTCAGCCGCAGACGCTCCATCAGGTCCAGCATCTCGTAGTCGCTTGCCGGAAG
>CAMWSZ010000265.1 GCA_947177005.1 uncultured Clostridia bacterium
CCCGCCAGTGGACACGCGGCATACGGTGGGACAGGTGGAGCCCGCCCCCAGACCCCCACCGACCGCGTTTTCCGCCCAGCTGACGGCGCAGCCGGAGCCGGACGATATTCTCCCGGCTGATTCTGTGTCCGCAGAAGGGACAGACCGGACGTTTTCTGTCGTAAAACACGAACCACTTGGCGGCGCAGTCGGGGTTTTCGCAGGGCTGGAGCAGATCCCAGGTCTTTACCAGCGCCTTTTCCCACTCCATTGCCGCCGGGCGTTCGCCGGGATGATGCAGGCCGTCCACAAAAGCGCGCAGAAACAGCTTTTCCAGTTCCGGCCCCAGGTCCCGGACCGTCATCTCCAGACCGGCCGGCCGGTTGCTGGTGTCATACGGGTTTTCAATAAAGAGGGCTTTTGGGCCCATACACAAAAAATCGTCCTCCTCCGGGTCCTCCGAATAGGAGGCGGGACCGTTCAGCGGGTGCCGGAGCAGCAGGTATTCGTAGAGCAGGACCGCCAGGGCGTGGAGATCAGTATAGGAACTGGGCAGTTTCCGGCGGGGGTCGCCGAAGGGCAGTCCCGCCGTCTCCAGGACCTCCGGTGCGATATAGCCGCCGGTCCCGATCACCTCCGGGGGATAAAGTCCCGGCACCACCAGAGAATCAATATCAATAATCACACAGCTCCCGGACTGCGGGTCCACCAGCACATTGTTGCAGGACAGGTCCGAATGGGCCAGCCCCGCCTGATGCAGCCGCCGCACAGACCGGGCCAGCGAAATGGACATCTGGAGCATGGCGCGGAAATCGCCCAGCTCCTGCTCCCGCATGTACCGCCGCAGCTTCGGCGAGGTGAACCACTTGCTTTTCTTATCCTTCCCGCACAGGTCCGCGCTCAGCTCGGGGATTGAGGAGGCGTTATTCGAGAAGAAGTAGTTCGCCGGATAGGCGGGACAGACCAGGCCAAACTCCGGAGATCTGACAATCGCTGTAGGCCAGCAGAATTTTCCTGCGAAATAGGCGGCCATAGACGCGCTATTGCCCTGCGCACCGCCCTGCTGTTCGGAGAGCGTTGGATTATATTTGCCGATGATCGCCTCCAGGCGCCTGTGCAGGTTAGGGTCTCTGGCCATCTCCGGTTTGTTGAAAAATTGCACCACATAGGATTTATCCGGGGCAAAATAGGTGTATTTCATTCCCCCGCGGGGAGGGTTTTCCCGGATCACATAGGGGAGTTTCCGTCCGTCCGTCAGGACTGCCTCCGCGATGCTGTCCATATCTATCTCCTTATCGTATGCGAATCATTCGTTACCGGGAAGAAATTCGGAATTTGCTGCAAATATCAGAGAGCGCATTATATCTGCGCAATCACCAGTGTGCGGTCGTCGAAGGACCCCCGCACCACATAATTATCCAGCCATATTTTCAGCCGTTCCTTAGGGGAGGCGGCTTTCATACGTCCCTCCGGCTCCAGGCAGCGCAGGATTATCCTGTCATCCCAGAGGTCTTGCAGCGTCAGACCGGCGGCGTCACAGAGACGCTGGGCGTAGTGGAGCGCGACTGGCACGGACGGGTCGTTGACCCATGGATATTCCAGCGGGTCAGGCAGCCGTTTGAACAGCCGCGCCTGCCGCGGCGTCAGGGACACCGGCCCGCCGTCCTCCAAAATCCCGTTGGCCGCAAGGTCAATGTAGAGCCGCTGGATGCCCGGCTGAAACGGGAAATAGTCGTCCGCAACACCGTCGCTCATGACCAGCACGGTGTCCACCGTGCCGCAAAAAATTTTCGTCCTGCTTTTCAGCGTGTTGATATCGTGCATTTTTTCGCTGGTCAGGAAATCCGTCTCGCCGGAGAATTCGCCGCTGTCCGCCTCGCCCATCAGCTTCAGGGCGGAGGAAAAACTGCCTTTGGTATTCAGGAGAGCGATCAGGCCGTCTCCCACCTGACAGCTGACAACCAGCCGTTCGCCGTTTACCGGAAGTGCAGCAGCCAACAGCAGCGTGCCGGAGAGGTCCGTCAATTCCAGCCGCCGTCCCAAAACCGCCGTATAGGCCGGTTCCGCCGCCCGGACATAGAACGCCGTCTCCACCGCTGCATACGCTTTCAGGACCGCCTGTTGTACGGTTTCCGCCAGGAGGCCGCACGCCGCCTGACACTGCGGGTCCGTCAGCGGAAGGCCGAGCGTCCCGCTCAGCTCCGGGTTTCTGCGAAAGATGTCCTCCATTCCCCGCGCCAGATAACCGGCCGCGACCTTGCACGCGGCCCTTGCGCCGACGCGGGAAAATTTTTTCGACCCTGCCCCGTCCGACACCGCAATAATGGTAGCTTTGCCGGAAACCGCCGCCTCATACCAGTCGTCGCAGTTGGTTCCCTCATGCTTATGCTTTTTGCCCCGGACCCGTGCGGCAAGCAGTTTTCCGCCGGGGATTTCCGTTTCGCTGGTCACATATTCCGGAAACGGCTCTGGTTCCGCCGCCGGGACCGGCAGGTATTTCCATAGACTTATTGTATGGCGCGTGACAGTCTCATCCGGCAAAGGCGCCGGTACGGATTCTGCGGCAGGCGGCGGGTCTGTCTTCTCCGGCGGCAGGGGGGACTGTTCTGTTTTCTCAGAAACGGGTGCGGGTTCCTCGCTGGCATCTGCGGAAAATTCCTGCAAAAGAAACGTTTTGGCCTCGCTGAGTTTAGCGGCTTCTTTAATGAGATTGACTTTTTGTGGATTTCGGTCTGTTGTATCTGTCATAACTGCGGCCTCTATAGCTGTCTGTCAAGGTACGATGACAAATCCCTGGGGCGGCGGGGGCAGTGCGATAGGACCGCCGGGCTTTGCGTCCAGATTTTTCGACGACAGTTTGATCGAACCGGAAACCCAAGCGAAAAACTGTGCCATATCTCCCGCGGAAAGAGTGTTCATCATCAGGACGTTATCCGTAATCCGCTTGAGATATTCCGTTTTTGCATTCGCACCCGCCGCGCAGGCGATGATATTGGCGATTTTCGCGCCCTTGATATTCTGCACAGCGCGTTCAAACGCGGCTGTATCCGTGGGCGAGCCGTCCGTGAGGATAAAGACCAGAGGCCGCCAGTCGCCTTTTTGGGTCTCTGTGGACCTGCGCACTTCGCTGTTTACGCACTCCAACAGCACCTCCAGCGCACCGCCCAGCGCGGTTGCGCCGCCCGCATGGAGTTCGGGTTCCTTAAACTGCATCAGTTCCGTCAGCGGGATGATCTGCCGCGCCTGACTGTCGAAGGTGATGACGGACAGATACGCAGTTTCCAGTGCCTGCGGGTCCCCTCTCAGCTCGGAAAGCAGGGCCTTGATGCCCTGCCGGACCGCCTCAACCGGCTCTCCCATCATGGAGCCGGAACAATCCAACAGAAGATACACGGGCAATCTGCGAGAATAATCAGCCATTTTATAACTCCTTTTCTTCTTAGAGAGTTTGGTCATTTTTGCCCGTAACAGTATATCATACCGCAGTAAAATTGTCAAATTTATCTGCCGCTGCTTTAGACATAAACGGAAAATTATGGAAGGTGCAGCCGGACAGCATCTCCGCTCAGCTTTTCCCCGGGGTTTTCCAAAAATTGGTGCAAAAAAGGCCCATTGCTTCAAGATGCACTGGGCTTTTTTCGGCTCATCTGGTTTATAATAGGGAAGATGCTTACACTTTTATTTTTCTTCCAACAGTTTTTTCAACTCTGACATAAAGGTCTGAATATCTTTAAACTGCCGGTAAACGGAGGCGAATCGCACATAAGCCACCTCATCGGCCTCCCGCAGCTTTTCCATCACCTGTTCGCCGACCAGATCTGTGGGGATTTCTTTATCCAGATTATTCTGCAAGGTTTGTTCGATTTGGTCGGTCATCTCCTCCAGCCGCGCCAGCGGGACAGACCGCTTTTCACAGGCCCGCAGCATACTGCCCAGCACTTTATTTCGATCAAAGCTCTGCCGGCTGCCGTCCTTCTTGATTACGACCAGCGGCAGAGATTCCATGGTTTCATACGTTGTGAACCGCTTCTCGCACGCCAGACACTCCCGCCGCCGCCGGATGCTGTTCCCCTCGTCAGCCGGACGGCTGTCAACGACCTTGCTTTCCCTGTAGCCGCAGTATGGACATTTCATTGCATATTTCCCCCTTCTATATTTATATTTTCCACTATATCATATATTGGATTATATTGCTTTGCTTTCAAATTTTCCAAAAGTTATTCCGTGTTCAGTAGTCCATTCTGTATTTCCGTTTGACGAACGTCCTAAAACAAAGCCTGCTGCTCCAGAGGGTGTTTTGAACGGCACATCCTTTAGAAGTGTCATATGTTCATCAATAATTTCTCTGTATTTTTCTCTTGCATGTAATGCGCTGTCAGGGCAGGAGGGCGCCGGGTCTCTGCTGATAATACTTCCGGATAAAATGATAAATCCCTCTGTTGTCTGTACAGCCCGTGCATTAGCGCCCCGTTTTCTAATGTAGAACACGGTATTTTGCGATGATGCAGAATCTTTTTTACTGTCATCATCTGTATTTGGTTCGGCAGCAATAAGCGGCTCAAATACTTTATGTCCCAGTACACCCATAATAATTTTTGCATACTCTATAAATTCCTCAAGTTCACTTTCTTTCTCCTCTGTGACGTTCCCCTGTGTTGGTTCGTTCCCGTTTTTTACGATGTACCGATGGGCATCCGTTGCCATTGCACAGAACCTGTTTTCAAGATAGCTGATCTCAGTCGGGCCAAATGAATTATTTGAGGTAGTGAATACAACCGCCTCAGACCAGTAATCTTTGTCCGGGTTCTTTCTGTGCTCCTGCAAACGATATAAAATACCCTCTCCATTTTTCCGGGCGCCTGCCTGACCGATATAGATTACCTGCTCTGACGTTTCATCCGATACGCCAAACAAAAAATATATTCCGCTTTGTTTCAAATCATTCCGCTCTTTACACAAGTCTAAATCAACTCTTGGA
>CAMWSZ010000266.1 GCA_947177005.1 uncultured Clostridia bacterium
TACCGCCGCAGGTTACGCAAGAGCCGGACAGGTGGAGGGCGTGGGGCAGTTCGCACTGCGGGGCGGGATTCTGGATGTGTACTCGCCGATGATGGAGGAACCCGTGCGCTGCGAGTTCTTCGACGATGAGATCGATTCTCTGGGGACCTTCGATACAACAACCCAGCGCCGTACTAAAAATATCCAAACCGCCCTGCTGCTGCCTACGACAGAATTGCTGCCGGATGCAGAACTCGCCTCCGTCTTTTCCTATCTGCCCCCCGACGCCCTGCTCTGCCTGAACGAAACGGGACGTCTGGGCGAACGGGTAAAAAATGTGCTGTGGCAGGCCAGAGAGGATACGGAATCGCTGCTGGCGGCGGGGGAAAAGGACGGGGACCTGATCCGCCTGCTCCTCAGCCAGAGCGAGTGGACAGAGTGGCTGGAACGCTTTCCGGTGTGCATGATGGAATCCCTGCCCACCTCCCGCTATCCCCTGACGCCCCGGACCCTGCTGTCCATTAACGCCAAGCAGCTGAGCGCCTACGGCGGCAATATCGACACCGCCGCCGGTGACCTGCGCCACTATCTCGACACCAACTGCGCCGTATTGCTGCTTTGCAGCAGCGCGCCCCGGGCGAAAAGTATGCAGCGGATGCTGCGGGACCGCGGCATCCCCGCCGCGCTGGATTTCGACTGCCAGACCATGCCGGCAAACGGAGAGGTGCGGATCGCCGTGGGGGCACTGTCCGCCGGGACGGAGTATCCCCAGCTGAATCTCTCCATTCTCACGGAGGGACAGCTGACCGCCAGCTCTGCCGGCCGGCCGGCCAGACGTTCCGGCGTGCCGAAGGAGAACCGTCAAAAGCTGCTGAGCTATGCCGATCTGACGGTGGGGGATCTGGTGGTGCATGTCAACTACGGCATCGGCCGCTTTGAGGGCATCTGCAAAATGCCGGTGGACGGCGTGGAAAAGGACTATATCAAGATCATCTACGCCGGGGGCGACAGTCTGTACGTCCCCGCCACACAGCTCGATCTGGTGAGCAAATATATCGGCGGGGGCGGCCTGAACGACGACGGTGAAAAGCGTTCCCCCCGGCTGAACAAGCTGGGCGGCACCGATTGGCATAAGCAGAAAACGAAAGCAAAATCCGCCGTCAAGAACCTGGCAAAGGGGCTCATTGCCCTGTATGCGCAGCGGCAGCGGCAGCCGGGCTTTGCCTTTTCTCCGGACTCCCCCTGGCAGCGGGAATTTGAGGACGCTTTCGACTATACGGAGACCGACGACCAGATCCGGTGCATCAGCGAGATCAAAAAGGACATGGAACGCCCTGTGCCAATGGACCGCCTTTTGTGCGGGGACGTGGGCTACGGAAAAACGGAAGTGGCGCTGCGGGCCGTGATGAAATGCGTGCTGGACGGCAAACAGGCCGCGATTCTGGTGCCGACCACCGTCCTGGCACAGCAGCACTACGCCACCGCGCTGAGCCGGTTCCGCAGTTTCCCGGTAGAGATACGGGTATTGAGCCGCTTCCAGACGCCCGGACAGTGCCGTCAGGTGCTGGCCGAGCTGGGATCCGGAAAAGTGGACCTCCTGATCGGCACCCATAAGCTCCTGCAAAAGAGCATCAAATTCAAGGACCTGGGACTGCTGGTGGTGGACGAGGAACAGCGTTTCGGCGTGAGCCATAAGGAAAAACTGAAGGAAATGAGCCGTCAGGTGGATGTGCTGACCCTGAGCGCCACCCCTATCCCCAGAACGCTGAATATGGCGCTGTCGGGGATACGGGACATGTCCACGCTGGAGGAACCGCCCCTCAACCGCCAGCCCGTACAGACCTACGTGGTGGAGCACGACTGGATGATGCTGGGCGACGCCATGCGCCGGGAGATCGACCGCGGCGGACAGGTCTACTACCTCCACAACCGCGTCGATAATATCGACTCCACCGCCGCCAATATCCGGGCAATGGTGGGAGAAGACGTCAAAATCGTGATCGGCCACGGCAAAATGCATGAGCGGGAGCTCAGTTCCGTGATGCAGCAAATGGTGGAGGGCGAGGCGCAGATTCTGGTCTGCACCACGATTATTGAAACCGGTATCGACATCGCCAACGTCAATACCCTCATCATTGAGGACGCCGACCGTATGGGCCTGGCCCAGCTCCACCAGATCCGCGGCCGCATCGGACGCAGTGCCCGCCGCGCCTATGCGTATATGACCTACCGGCCGGGCAAAATCCTGACGGAAATCGCGTCGAAACGCCTGACCGCTATCCGGGAATATGTGGAATTCGGGTCCGGGTTCAAAATCGCCATGCGGGACCTGGAGATCCGCGGCGCAGGGAATCTGCTGGGCGCGGAGCAGTCGGGCTTTATGATGACCGTCGGGTACGACATGTACTTGCAGCTTTTGGAGGAGGCGGTTCTGGAGGAGCAGGGGAAGAAGAAAGTCACAAACGCGGACTGCTCTGTGGACCTGACCGTATCCGCCAATATCCCCGACACTTATGTGCCGTCCAACGAGCAGCGAATGGACCTGTACCGGCGCATTGCCGCCATTCGCACGGAGGCCAACGCCGCCGACCTGCTGGACGAACTGCTGGACCGTTACGGCGATCCCCCCAAGCCGGTCTATACGCTGCTGGACGTGGCGATGCTGCGGGCGAACGCCATTCGGTCCGGGGTATCGGAGGTCTGCCAGCGGGACGGCAAATTGAAGCTGACAATCAGCGATATGCGGCCCGAGGCCGTGACCGCCGTGTGCGCCAATCCGAAATACCGGCAGCGGCTGCTGCTGTCCACGGCGGAAAGCGCAGTCGTCCTGACGCTCACCATGCGGAAAAACGACCCGCCTTTGGAGACCGCTTTGACATTATTAGAGGATTTGCGTCTGGCCGCTGAGGCCGGGGCAAACTGAAAGGAGCTGCATAAAATGGCCGTGAATTACAACCTCAACGCCCTGGAGATCCTGAAAATTCTGGGCGGAACGCCGTCCCCGGACTACGTGCCCGATCCACAGATCCCCGCCATGCTCAACAGCTTCCTCAGTATGGCAAAGAACAATCCGCTCTTTGCCACGCCCGATATCCATGTGGACCGGGAAACCTGGTTTTCCTACGATTCCATTCAGGAACGGATTGATGAGGATGCGGAATACTGGCGGGAGCATCCGGAGGAGTGTGAAGACGACGAGTACTATTCCTTCTCCCAGCTCCCCCGGGACCGGTGGCACGAGAAAACCGCAAATTATCTGTATATCGGCAGCGATTACGCCGCGGGCGTTGTGGTATGGGGCATTCGGGAGGAGGACCTGAACAAAGAGGACCCGCCGGTGTACATGCTCCACGAGATGGATGAACCTGCCGGCTGGAAGGTATTCAGCGAAACCCTTTCCGGTTTCCTGATGTACATTCTGTGCGGGAGCACTCTGGGCTGCGAGTTCTACGATACTGCAAAGAACGTGCTGGAAAAACAGGGCTGGCGTTATGAAGCGTGTGAAAAACCGGCGGATGTGTCTAAGGAGTATTCCTTTGTGTTTGGCATGACCGTCTGCGGCGGCTGGGATGCGGAAAACAACGTCCTGCTGGTCTCACAGACCGACGGAACATGCAGAACCTATCGCATTTCCCGGACCGCATGAACAAAATTCTGTGAAAAAACGGATTGTACTGCGGGGAAAACCGTGGTATGATAGCAGGACACGGCGCACCGGCGCTGATGAATTGGATTGTGAGGTATTTCAATGAAACGATGTTTAAGCGGGCTGCTGGCCCTGTTGTTGACTGCGGCCCTGTGCGCGGGCTGCGGCGCAAAGACGGACCCCCCCTCCGGAATTTACTATGATATCACCGGAATTGATCCCAAAAGCACCGCCTATAAGGTGGGGGATGTGGAACTTCCGGCGGAAATGTACCTGTATTGGCTGGCCTATTCATGCAGCTCCCTGGAGTACGATATGAATATGTACCACATGTATTTCGGTGCTTATGAGGAGATGTTCGACGAGGACGATAACCTCCTGTGGGACGCCGTCTTTATGGACGGGATGACACTGAGCGAGTACGCCAAGCGGGACGCACAAAATAACCTGCTGTTCTATGCCGTCATCGAAAACAAGGCCAAAGACCTTGGTCTGGAGCTTTCTGAGGATGACAGAGCCGCTTTGGACGCCGATTTTAACGATATGGTGGAGAGTATGGGCGGTCAGGAGGCGTTCGATGAAAATATGGAGCTAATGGGCATTTCCCGGGAGAGCTTCGACCGGATCTCCAGCGATGCAAAGCTGTTCGAGAAAATGACCGGACTGGTGCTGGAGGAGGGCAGTCCGCTGTATATTTCGCCGGAGGAATTTGAGGAGCAGGCGTCCTACGCCGACCATATCCTGCTGTCTACAAAGGATATGGAGACGGAAGAGCCGCTGAGTGACGAAAAGGCCGCAGAGAAGTACAGTACCGCTCAGGACTTGCTGGCACAGCTGCGGGCCGCCGGAGACGTGGAGGCGCTTTTCGACCAGCTTGCCGGGGAGTACAGCGAGGACCCGGGCCGTGCTGAAGGAAAAGGCTATCTGGTGACGGCGGACACCAATTTTGTGGAAGAGTTTCTGGATACGGCTCTGACGATGAAGCCGGGCGAGGTCAGCGATATTGTCGAGAGCACCTACGGCTACCATATCCTGTACCGCCGGAATCTGTCCGACATGCTGACGGACGAGGATTGGGCCGGACTGGCAGAGGACGCTATGTATACACAGGTCAATAACGATATGGCCCAGCTCCAGCTGGACGGCAGCGAGGAAATCGACGCCATTGACGCCGGTGAATTTTATGCCAGCTATAACGCCAAAGTGGAAGAGATTATGGCAGCAAAGGAAGCGGCGGAAGGCGGCGATGCCAGCGATACCGGCGGCAGCACAGACGGTGACAGCGCGGACGGCGGTGACAGCGCGGACGGCGGTGACAGCGCGGACGGC
>CAMWSZ010000267.1 GCA_947177005.1 uncultured Clostridia bacterium
GAAAGGAATTTTATCTTTAATGAGCCTCAGCTCCTCCTCCTCAATGACCAATCCCTCCGGACCGCGCACCACTACCGCCTGTTTCAGCGGACCGCGCATCAAAATGCCCTCAATCAGCGCCTGTCCGCCGATAGTTGTACGAAATGATGAATCTTTTTCTGCCATATTTCAGCCTTTCTTTCAAAAATTTATTGGGTTCTTACGCTCCCGGCAAAGTAATGGTCACGACGCAGCCGCCGCCCGCAGCGTTGCCGATTTCAAACGTGCCCTCATGCAGACGGATGATCTCGTCGCACACCGCCAGACCGATGCCGCTGCCTCTGGCTTTGGAGGAGCCCTTGTAAAATTTCTGCTTCACAAAGGGCAGCTCCGCCTCCGGAATACCCGGGCCGTAATCCCGGACGGTAATGACGATCCGGTTTTCCGACAGGGCAATGGCGGCATCAATCCGCTTGCCTGTGCCGCCGTGCTTGGCGGCGTTGTCCAGCACATTGCAGAAGACCTGTTTTAAACGTTCCGGGTCGGCGGGGATGGAAGGAGTAATCACATCCCAGCTGTCGTAATGCAGTGCAATAGCCTCCTGCTTGAACAGCTCGGTATAGGTGTAAATCGTGTCCTCCAATTCCGCCTGGACGTCGGTCTCCTCAATGCGCAGCGTAAAATGGCCGTCCTCAATCTTGGAGAAGTCCAGCAGCTCCTCCACCATGTTCGTTAAGCGGCGCGATTCTTTCAGAATAGTTTCCACGCCGCGCTCCAGCTGTTCGGGGTCTTCCAGAAGGGTTTCGCCCCAGCCGGTGATGGCGGTGAGAGGCGTGCGCAGCTCGTGGGAGACGGAGGAGATGAACTCGGATTTGACACGTTCGCTCTTGCTGATCTGGTTGGACATATTGTTGATAGCGTCGATTAATTGACCGATTTCATCCTGACAGTGGTTTTCCATTTGCGTACCGTAACTTCCGGCAGCAATGCGCTTAGCGGTCTCGGTCACCTCCGCTACAGGTTCCACAACGTTGTTGATAAAGACCATGTTGGAGACATAGACCATAATAATTATCAGAACCATGACCCCGGCGGCCAGTCCCGTATTGAGCAGCAGGCTCCGCTGTACGGCCGACATGGACGTGACATACCGCATCGCCCCCACCACCTGCCCGTCAAGCTGAAGGGGGGCGCAGACGGACATGATATGCTCGCCGGTATTGGGATCAACGCCCCGGTATGGCTCGATCTGCTTGGACTGAAAGACCGCATTGATGTCCGGCGTACCGGGATTCATCCCGGCGGTAAGGCCGTAGGAGCTGACGATGATCTCGCCAGAGGAGCCGATGAATTGCAGCTCCATGCGGTCGCGTTCGGCGAACTCGGCGGTAAAGGTGTTGGCGTAGCGGTAGAACTCGCCGTAGCTTTTCATGGTATTGCTGGTGAAATAATCGCTGGCATGGCTGGCTCTGGTTTTCAGGCCGTCCAGCATCATATTATAGTAATAGTTCACCATGACCACGCAGAAGGTCCCCGCCACCAGCAGCGCCACCACAAAAATCGGTCCCAGGGAACTGATGAGCCACCGCTTTTTCAAGCCTGTAATTTCTGTTTTATTAGCCATTCAGAAACCCCACTTGTAGCCGTAGCCCCAGACGGTATTGATATAGGTCGGATTCTGGGCATTGTCCTCGATTTTCAGCCGGAGGCGGCGGATATTCACGTCCACGATCTTGACCTCTCCGAAGTAATCCCGGCCCCAGACCACGTCGAGGATTTCCTCCCGGGACAGGGCCTTTCCGGGATTTTCCATAAACATCCGCATAATGGAGTACTCCACCTGCGTGAGCTTGACCCGCTGGCCGTTTTTTTCCAGGGTACGGTTCCGGGTGTTCAGCAGGAACGGCTCCTGACAGATCTCGCCCACCTGTTCCGGGGCCGCGCCGCCGGCCCGGCGGAACAGCGCATCCACCCGTGCCGTCAGCTCGGCGGGGGAAAACGGCTTTGTGACATAGTCGTCCGCGCCTGTCATGAGTCCTGTCACCTTGTCCATTTCCTGACTGCGGGCCGTCAGCATGATGATGCCGATCCGGGTATTGGTGGCGCGGATGCGGCGGCAGACCTCAAAGCCGTCGATACCCGGCAGCATGATGTCCAGCAGCGCGACGCGGACGTCCGGATGAACCTTCAGTTTTTCCAGCGCCTGCTCGCCGCTCTCTGCCTCGATGACCTCATACCCGGCCCGGGTCAGATTGATGACGATAAATCCGCGGATACTGGATTCATCCTCCAGCACCAAAACTTTTTTTGCCATTGGAAACCTCCTTAATTTTCACCCATGCTCCAGTGACTGACGATCACCTTGAAATTTTCCGCAATGACCTCATCTGCAACTGCGTACCGCCAGCTTTCGTAGGCGTCTCCGTAGGTGACCGCATAAATGGTATCCGGCTTCACCTGCCGCCGCAGAATGGACCGTCCATTTTTTGACGCCTGCGCTTCCCGGTCCGTACCGGTCAGGGTGTAAATCGTCATCAGCTCGTCGCCAACCGTCCGCATAAAGGAGGAGTAGAACGTGGTGGAGTGGACGGCGGAGCTGGTGTTGTTCTGCCGGACCGTGAAATGTCCGTCCCAGGATTCCGGGATCAAAATATACCAGTTATCGGTGAGATTGTGATAGGTGATAGCCTGCAATTGGCTGCCGCCGTTGAGATCATAGTTGTGCCAGTAGATTTTCCAGTACGGGTCCTCGCCGGAGTCGGACGGAAGCTGCGCCGGCATGGGGACCTCCATAGCGCCGTCGCCGTTGATGTCGGCGGGCTGGAGGTTGATATACCGGAAGATCTGTGTTGATACGCCGGTGTCGCTGCTCATGACGATATTGGTCAGCTCCGGGGCGCGGTAGACCAGAATATCCGTCACGGCCCGGGAGGTCTCGTCGATCCCGGTATCGCGGCCCGTGACAAACACCGCCGCCTCCCCGTGCTGAAGGTTTCCCACCTGCATCCATTGCAGGGCCCCCACCGGTACGGACAGGCGGGCGGAGGACTGGAGATAGAGGCTGCTGTTGGAGCTGTCCCAGTCGTAGTATTCCGCAAGGCCCACGCCGGTTTCGGTCTCGTCGCTGCGCAGGACCACCAGCTCGGCCTCGCTGTCGCCGTCGAGATCAATGACCTCATAGCGGGAATAGGACGTGCTCATCAGCTGCACCGGCTCCAGATTTTCCAGCGCGTACACCGCCAGCGCCTGGATCTCCGTGCTGACGCTCCAGCTGACGATGATCTCCTGCACGCCGTCGCCGTCCATATCGGTATAGCGGATGCTGTGAATGGACGTACCGCTGCCGCTGATGACGCCGGCCTGCTCATAGCCGTCCCCAACTGCGCGGAAAATATAGATTTTCAGGGGGCGCTCCTCGCTGCTGATCCGGAAAAAAGCCAGCGCCTCATCGCTTCCGTCCCCGTTGAGGTCCACCATTTGTACCGGCGGCAGGTTGCCGCCCGCCTGGGGCGGGGCGTACTCCGCGCCCTCCGCGGTGACCTCCGACAGCCGGACGCTCAAAGCCTCATAGACCTCCGGCAGCTTCGGCAGCGCGTACAGGTCCTCCGCCGAGGCCGACACCATACAGCCGCTCAGCAGCAGCGGCAGCAGCAGGACCCACAATTTTTTCAACTGTATCAAACCCTCTCCCATAAAAAATACTCTGCCAGCAGAATATCGGAAAAATATAGTAAAGGATATCACAAACGCAGGGAACTTTCAACAGGGCGCAGAGAAAATTTGTTTGCATAGATAGAAAGCACGCCGGGGACGTGTCAGTCCCCGGCGTATTTTGGCGGCTAAAATCAGGCGTCGATTCCCCGGCTGGTCAGGTATTTCTTGACCATCAGCGCGACTTTGAATGTAATCGCGTCGTCAAACTCCCGGAGGTCCAGCCCCGTCAGCTTTTTGATCTTCTCCAGCCGGTACACCAGCGTATTGCGGTGGACGAAGAGCTTTCTGGCCGTCTCCGACACATTCAGATTGTTCTCGAAGAACTTATGGATCGTGAACAGCGTCTCCTGATCCAGCGAATCAATGGGGTTTTTCTTAAACACCTCCACCAGGAACATCTCGCACAGGGTGGTGGGGAGCTGGTAGATGAGCCGCCCGATGCCCAGGCTCTCATAGCTGATGATATATTTCTCCGTATCGAAGACCTTGCCGACCTCGATAGCGATTTGGGCCTCCTTATAGCTCTTTGCCAGATCCCGCAGGTGCTGGGCGACGGTGCCGATGCCGATGACCACATGGCCGTCGCCGCCGACGCGCAGGGTTTCCTCCAGCATGGCGGCGACCCGCTGCATCTCCTTATCGCCGCCGCTGTCGGGGAGCTGGTGAATCAGGGCCACGTCGCTGTCGCCGACGCTGAGCACGAAATCGTTCTGGCGGTCCGGGAACAGGCCCTGCACCAGGTCCATGACCGCGCTGTCGCTGTTTTCGATCTGCCGGATGAGGAACACCCCTCTGGGGACTTCCGGCGCGACATGCAGCTCCTTGGCCCGCATGTAGATATCGCTGAGCATAATATTATCGGAGATAATATTTTTAATAAAGGAGCCTCTGTCGTGTTTTTCCTCATAATAGCTTTTCGCACCATTGAGGGCGACGCTGGCCATAGAACACACAGTATAGCTGATTTCGTCGTCCCCCATTGTGAACACGGCGTAGTCAAAGTGAGAGCCCCAGCCGCTGAGAGCATGGAAGGTCCTGCCGTCCATAGCGGTAATGGCGCCGTCCGCCCGATTGACGTGTTCTACATATTCCGGCCATTTAATACCGATCAGGCCCAAGTCGCTGCATGAAATGACCGTCCCCTCCGCGTCAATCACGCCGACCACCCGGTCGGTGGCGTCTTTGATTTGCAGGACAACATTCTGAAACATCCTTCCAGACATATAAATTTCCCCTCCATCGGCCAATTTTT
>CAMWSZ010000268.1 GCA_947177005.1 uncultured Clostridia bacterium
CCAGTCCCAGCTCCGCCCGTTTCTCATCAATAATCTCCTGTGCCACAGCGCCCTTGTCGCCATAAAGTTCGGTCACGGCGTCACTGCCAGCCACACGCATCATGGCGAAGGACAGGAAGGTGATGCCGATCAGAATGGGTATCAGCTGCAATAGACGCTTGACAACATATTTCAACATATCCGTATGTTCATCTCCTATCATTCTAAATTATGATTTAAGGAGCGGCAGTCAGCCGTTTCGCTTGCTGGAAGCATTTGATCTGCACAGCGGAGCCACCAGCCGCTTCTGTAGTATAGGAAAAGGCATAGTGCCGTACACGCCCATGTGAGTGGATAGATGGATGCGACTCCTAATGCGCTGGGATAGATATGTACCATTAGCCGCAGAATGCCGGTGCGTACTCCGCACATATTGACCACGATGATCGTCATGACAGGAAGGGCTTTCCCAGCACCCCGGATAGCGGACGCAAATACCTCAATCAACACATACAGAACATAAAACGGGTAGGCGATCCAGGCGATTTTGCTGCCGAGTTCAACAATATCCGGCTCACAGACAAAAAGCCCAAAGGCTGTTCTGGAAAAGAGCAGCGTCATTCCAGAAGTCAGGATTGTGACAGCCATTCCAAATACCAGAGCGGTCCTCACGCCGCTTCTGGCCCGTTCTGGCTGCGCAGCGCCGATATTCTGACTGGTAAAGGTAGAAACTGCCTGCCCCAAAGCGACAATGGGGAGATAGATAAAATTTTCCACCTTAAAATAAGCGGTAAATGCCGCCATGCTGTCTACGCCCAAACGGTTGATATTTGTCTGGACAAGGATGTTGGACAGGGTAATCACGATAGACTGGACAGCTGCCGGAATGCCTATGGACAGGAACTGACCGCATATGTTCCGGTCAATGCAAATCTGCCGCAATCGGAGACGGCAGCTCCCTGTCCCTATGCACAGCCGCCGCACTGTTAAAAATGCCGCCAAACCTTGTGAGCAGGCCGTGGACAGCGCAGCTCCCCGAACGCCCCAGCCGAGGACATAGATAAAGAGCGTATTTCCTGCTACATTGGTGAGTCCGCCAGCCAGTTGATAAAGCATAGGCAGCCGGGAGTTTCCAAAAGCACGCAGAAGGCCGGAACCGATGTTATAGCTGACAATGGCGATCAGGCTCAGCAGGTACAGACGAATATAAACCACCGCGCTGTCCATCACATCCTCCGGGGTACTCATCCAGGTCAGAAACAGCGGAGCCATCACGAAGCCTAAGACTGTACACACTCCAGCCAACACCGCAGTCAGTCCCGCAGCACAATGTATGATCCGGTCCAGTTTCTCTTTCTGGCCGCTCCCTACAGCCTGCGCCGCTACCACGCCTGCGCCGAGGCCGGTGAAAAAGCCCAGAATGCAGGTGACAATCAAGCTGCTGGAGCCTACCGCCGCCGATGCCTCCTTACCCAGAATCCGCCCCACAAAAATCAGGTCTACCGCATTGTAGAGCAACTGGATTAAACTGCCAATAAACAGCGGCAGGGCAAAAGAGAGCAGTTGTTTTCCAATCGCTCCATGCGTCAGATCACAGATCCCGGAAGGACTTCCTCTGATACGATTCATGCCATCATGCTCCCAAATTATTTTTTACCGCCGTGACAAGAAACATAGGCGTTGAGGCATTATTAACCCGTTCCTCATAGGTCCACACCTGCTCCCATATCTTTTCATCTGCTGCCGGACACATACCAAGACCACCCAGAACTTCCATATCCCATGCCGGACGGCGTATTCTGGAAAGGGGGGCTTGCAAAGCGATTGCCTCCATTGCCGCGACATCCGTACCGGCTGTTTCATCGCCTACGCCGGTCTGCCGGATATTCGCCCGGTCCTTCAAATGACCGCAGCGTGCATTTTCATCATGCAGATAGCTGTACCAGTTGGCATCAAAATTCAGCAGTAGGCCGTCTGGCTTCAGCACACGGTTCCATTGCCGGTAAGCGGTTTCGGGGTTATGGAGATTCCAGGTAAGATTGCGGGAAACAATTACGTCAAAACAATTATCAGGAAAAGACAGCGCCTCTGCGTTCATTTGCAGGAAGGTAATTTTCTCCGCCAGTACCCCCGCATTTTGTCTGGCGGCGGCAAGCATGGATTCCGTATAATCAACGGCGGTAACGGCATAGCCCTTCTCCGCTAAGATGATGGAGAAAAAACCGGGGCCTGCCCCGATATCCAGAACGCTGATTTCTTCCGGGCATCTGTCAGGATACCGAGAATGGATACGTTCAGAGAGCAGACTGCTCCAGATGATGCGCTGCCGGGAAAGCAGTTCGTCCCGGTTGACCCCGGAATAGCCGGGAGTGCGTTTCGTCCAATAGGTGATGTTTTCTTCTTCGTAGCTGCGAAACTGTGCCATTTTATCGAATGTCTCCTCTCAAGCTTTTGCGGAAATTGTAAATATCGGCGTGGGATTATAAAATTCATCAAAGTCGCTGTAGATGCGCTTCCATACGGAGCGGTCAACCCGAATATCGTGGAAACCTGCCTCTGCCAGCAGCTCCATGTCCCACTCCGGGCGGGGTTTCTGGCTGGGGCGCAGCGTATCTTTGATGCTCTCATACTCCTGTACCAGCGCGGAACTGATGTTTTTATGGGCATGATTCGCCGGAAGCGGCTGGCTGTTATCCTCCCGGCAGTAGTCGGCGTCAAAGTTCACCAGTACGCCGCCCGGTTTCAGCAGCGTGTGCCAGGCGCGGTAAGCGCTGTCCAGGTGTGGCAGCGTCCATGTAAGATTGCGGGTGACGATGGCATCATAGCTGGCAGGCCGAAGAAGCGGATGCTCTGCGTCCATAATGTGGAAGTTGGCGTGTATGCCTAAACTGACAGCGGTTTTCCTGGCCTGCTCGATCATGTCAGGACACAGGTCGATTCCGGTTACACAGTGTCCCTCCTGGCTCAACAGCATGGCGAAAAAGCCTGTGCCAGTACCAACATCCAGAATATCCAGTGACCTGTCAGATGGGATGTATTTTTTGAACTCCGCCATCCACAGCATATGTTTATCACTTTCGTACTCTTTTACCCGCAAGGCGGAGAATTGTTCCGCACGCTGAGACCAATAGGATGATATTCGAGTTTTTACTTCGTCCATATTGACACCTCAAATAGCCTTAAAATGGCAGTATTGTTAAATCGGGGATATAATAATACAAATTTTTTACCTCTACAAGCCCCCTGGGGGGATAAAAATTTGCGGTGTTTTTTATGCGCAGTCTTTCGCTGTGGATATAGCCCAGCTTATAGGTATTGATATCCACATCGCAGTTATAGTGTGTGAAGGACCGGATCAGATTTCAGTCAGGCCCGCCGGAAAGGTGACATCTTGCAGCATATGGCAGTATTTCATAGCATCCTTACCGATTGTGCGAAGATTTTTCCCAAAATATATGTTCCTAATTGTGCTGTGCGCAAATGCGTAATCACCGATGGATACCATACTGTCCGGGAGAGTGATGTGCCTGACACCTGCCCATGCGAACGCATAGGCCCGGATGCTGCGCACTCCTTCCGGGACCTGATACTCTTTGTCCTGACGGCCAAGAGGATACTGAACCAGCTCCGCTGTCTGCTGGTCAAACAGCACGCCGTCCACGCTGGAGAAAACGGCATTGTCCTCAGAAACTGAGAATGCTCTCAAGGCCCTGTTGTTGTAAAAAGCCTGACAGCCAATCGATTTCAAACCGCTTCCAATATCAACAGAGAAGAGCGCGTTGCACTGTGCAAAGCACTCACAGCCGATGGATGCCACACTGTCAGGCAGCTCCACCGTTGTCAGCGCGTCACACAAACCAAAAGCGTTGTCGCCAATGCTGATGAGATGGTCGCTCAGCGGCACGGAAAGCAGCGACCGGCAGAGGTAGAACGTTCCCGCGCCGATTTCTGTCACAAACTGTCCGCCTGTTACAGAAATGATTGGCTTACCGGAAAACGCTCTCTCTCCGATGGCTGTCACCGGTTTTGCTTCAATCTCGTCGGGAATGACAGGCTCAATGGAAGTTCCGGTATATTGGGTGATTGTGACGCTGCCGCCATCAATAGAATACAGAAACGGCAAATTGCTGGAAATAGAATCGCTCATGCACATCTTGTTCACCTCGCATAAATTTTTCTCCGGCGTTTGCGCCGGGCATCAGATATCATGATGATTGTAGCATCAATTCAAGCGCCGCGTAACCCCGGTATGGGGATATTTTTTTGCTGAATCTCCACAAAATATCCCCCCTGGGGGCTTATCCAGAATTAAATTCTGCATTATAATACGATTAGCAAACAGCGCGGATTTTGAAAAACGAGGTGACTGCAATGGGAAAATATTTTGCGGACCAACACGCTTCTGCCGTCAGCCAGTTAGAAGGAAAGCCCAGCGGCGTTGACGATTCGCCGGAAATCACGGCCCTGCGGAGCGCGAAAAGTTACGAGGAATTTCTGGCGTTGGGGGACGCGCTGAGCTATCAGTTGCGGTTCCGTGAGGCTATTGACGCCTATGGTTTGGCGGCGGCAATGTTCCCCAAGCGGCCCGCCGCCTACCGCCGCAGGGCAGGCCGGTATCTTTCAACACTTCAGACAGCGGAGGCAATGGATGATCTGATGTGCTGCTGTGTTCTAAGCGGAGAGAACCGGGAACTGTCGTACCGCATGGGGCTGTGTCTGTATCTCTCCGGCGAGTATGGCGAAGCGATGGAAGAATTTGAGACTTACTACTCTCAGTGGGACGATGAAATGCGGATTGCGTTGATTTACTGGCACACACTCAGCGCATGGAGAGCCGATGCCGAGCCGGTGCTGCTGCGGGATACCTACCATAAGGGAATGGAAGTCGGACACCATACGGCCTATGAGGTTTGTATGGCGGCGGC
>CAMWSZ010000269.1 GCA_947177005.1 uncultured Clostridia bacterium
TACAGACAAAGCATACTGTACTTGTGGATATGGGACAGGTTTGCTCTCAAATCCAGCAGGCCCTTTCTTGACGTGATCGATCCCCGATACTCTTGAAACAGGCGCGGAACGCGCCGTGTACTTCCTGCGCGGATGTGCAGGAACGAGCGACCGCAGGGAGCGGCAAAGCCACGCCGTCAGGCGTGTTCGACGGGGCGCGAAGCGGACGGTCCGGGGTTTGGGGGGACCCCAACAAGCGCATCGGAATATCGAAAACGATATTCCGATGCCCTGCTTGCACACGTTATGAGAACCTTCTGACTTTCTGATAATGATTAGCGAATTATTTGGGATCACGAACAGAGAAAAGCCCCGACACAGGAAGCAGTCGGAGCGATGCCAAATAATCCAATTGAACGAAAGCTAGGTATAGTATGACTAAAGAACGCTGTGTCCACAACCAGCAGGGTGGGTTATTTTCGTTGATGGATTCAATAGGGAAGGGCCAAGCGTTGGAGGGAAAAGACGGCTGAAAAGCTATGTCCAATATACCATTTTTAGCGGTTTTGTTCTTATTGAGGAGATTACCTTTGGAGTATGTTGTGAACAAGCTCATCGCTAAGCGTTTGATAAAAGCAGAACTGCCCCTCAAAAGAAGACGGAGCAGTCCTGCTTATTGGTGTTACTTCTGGATTGTGTTGGAGTTCTGGTTGTATGCTTTCGCAACACACTTCCACTCGCCGTCCATCTTCATCAGGAGCAGAACGTCCGTAAAGTCGATGCTACCGCCCCAGCCTTCCTCCAGTACACGAACGACAGCCAGGGATTCTTCCACCATCAATACGTCCACACGGGCGTTGAACCTGGGGTTGCCGGGCGTGGTGTCCACGTTGTGATAGAACTGCTGGATGGAACCGTGCTCCAGCTCGCCGTTCAGATAGCCAAACAGAGTAGCTTCTTCAAAGAACAGTTCCTTAGCATACGTGCTGTTGCCCTCGGCAACACTTTTCACAAACTTCATGGCAGCTGCTTCAACAGCCTGATACTCACTGATTTCCGCTCTCATAGCAATAGCCTCCTTGAAAATTTATATAAAGCAGTTCGCCTTATATTATATGTTGTTTCCGACCTCATAACCCTCCCATACCGCGTGGAGAATCGTGCTGACCTTCTGTCCGTCGCCAATCTCATAGACAACAGCGCCGCAGCCTTGCAGCTCAGCCCGCATGGATGGTGCCAGACGGAATCCAACAGCAATCACAATCGAATCCGCGTCAAGAGCCTTCTTCTGTCCTTCATTCTCTAGAATAACCCTGCCGTTTTCCACAGAGGAAAGCCGGTGGTTCTCCAGCACAGTTACATGGTGATGCTCAAACAGATCCGGGATCATTTGACCATTGGGAATGGGGGACGGAATGCCTGCTGACAGGATTTTCGGCAGCGTCTCCACGACGGTCACTTCTTTACCTGCTTGTGCGTAGTCCAATGCCATCTCACAGCCAACCAGTCCGCCGCCAACGACGACGACCTTCTGCCCGATGTGGATTGACTTTTCTTGTAGCTGATATTCCTATTATAGCCAGCATAAAAAGAAAAGCAAGTACGCACTTTGAGGTGTGGTACTTACTTAAAGGAGAGTGTATCTGAAATCGGATAGGAATACATCCAAAGGTGGAGACGGTTCACACCGTTTCTAAAGAAGTCAGTGCCGGAGGATGCCCTGCCATCACCCCGACACTGGTTTCATTTTGCGCTCTTAGCAAATCCCTTGTTCCAAGGCAAATCCGCCAAGTGATTTGAATCACACATAAATTTACGGATGCTTTTTTCTGATTTCCATCTTGCCCTTATCATCCCGGTACTGCTTCGGACTTACTTCAAACTTTCTTTTGAATGCCTTTAAAAATACAAGAGGATCTCTATAACCGACAAGATGAGATATTTCTTTGATTGATAAAGAGGTATCAACAAGCTGCATGGCAGCCTTACACAGACGAAAATCAATCAGAAATTTCTGGACAGAAAGATTGAGTTCCTCTTGAAAAACATGGTTGAGGTAGGCTTGGGAAATACCGATATGGTCTGCTATATCCGCAACGGAAATTCCTTTCATATACATCTCATTGATATAATCAATGACCTGATTGACATATGCGTTACCGCTTCCATTATTATACCAGGAATCCTCTTTGTGTGAACATTGCACATAGTTGCGGCAAAGGATTGAAAGCAGTTTCAAGAGAATAGATTCCCGATACAGGCCATCATCATAGCTGGCACTGATATGCTCAAATAGCTCGTCAAAGCAGCATGAAAATTCATTGGAATTGGACGAAGGGAGAACCAGATTATTTTTTGCAAAACCGCACTGCCGCAGAATGGATTTGGTTTCAGAGCCTTTGAAGCCGATCCAACCATAACTCCAGGGGGCGTTGCTATCTGAACAGTAGACAACGGTGTTATTAGGCTGGATTAAAAATACCTGACCGCCGCTTAGAGACCATGTGCTTCCAATTGCTGAGTAAAAGCCACGTCCGGAAAAAATAAAATGGATGATATATTCATCGCGTGTTCCGGAAAATACATGGTACGGTTTACATCTCTCTTTTCCCATGTGCACCAGTGTGATCCCTGTAGAGATTCCTGTAGAGATTCCCTTTAAATCTTCCAAACACAGATAATCATCACCATGCGAATATTTTGCAGTGCGCAGCAAGACAATCACTCCCCTTTTGTTATAATTACAGCGCGTCAATATCATGGCAGTAAATCAGAAGATGGAGAGCTTTCAGACTTACTACAAGGGATTTTGACAGATATCTTTGATTTTGACATATAGATATTCACTTACATTCATTAGCTTATGACATTTATTTTATACAGTCCGGATTTTATAATGTAACCATTCGCCGGAGCAATAAACGGAGAGGGGCCATAGCTATGTCAAAAAATCAAAACACACGGACAGAAACCAAGCTGCGATTTCATGTTGTTCAGGACGAATTGTTTATAGATTTGAATCTGTTTCAATTCGGATGGGAAAAATGCGGCCCTCTGCACCAGTGGGGCCCCGCAATACGCAATCACTACTTATTCCACTATATCATCAGCGGAAAAGGCAGGGTGGAAGTGAGCAGCGGAGCATATACTGTCGAAGCAGGACAGGGGTTTCTGCTTTGCCCACAGCAAGTCAGCACCTATTATGCCGATCATGATGACCCCTGGACATATACATGGGTGGAGTTTGATGGCCTGCGCGCACGGGAGTGTATGACCCTGGCGGGGTTAAGCAAAGCACAGCCCATATATACTCCAGGGGCAGGGCATGGTCACAACGAACTGGAGCAATGCTTCATGAATCT
The DNA here is from genome assembly GCA_947177005.1 of uncultured Clostridia bacterium. Taxonomy (GTDB): domain Bacteria; phylum Bacillota; class Clostridia; order Oscillospirales; family Oscillospiraceae; genus Pelethomonas. The sequence continues at coordinate 3,342 of CAMWSZ010000269.1, forward strand.
GATTGATACTGCTGGTCAAGCCCCGATTCGTCTGGTGGGTCTGGGAATGGTTTTGATGGACGAAATCGTTCAAACCAGCAAAGCCAGAGTCTCATCCAGCAAAGACAACCGCCTGCGGGAATTTTACATAAAAGAAGCGCTTACGTTTATTGACAGAAATTATCATCGGGATAATGGAATCACGATATGGCTCCGTGGGATATTCCTCCCATTTCCAGGAACGACACTCCATGCACAGGGGGAGCAGATGCGTATCTGGAGCTTCTGACCGAAACGATTATGCCAGAGACTGAAAAGCTGGTACCGGGAGAGATTTTGTGGCGCGGTCTTGCTGGATATTCCCTGGCCGGACTGTTTGCTCTGTATGCCATGTATCAGACAGAACTTTTTTCAAGGGCAGCCAGTATATCCGGCTCCCTCTGGTTTCCGGGCTTTCGAGACTATGTTTTTGCCCGCGATATGAAAATAATCCCGGACCGTCTGTATTTATCCTTGGGGGATCAGGAGTGCAGAACGAGGAATCCTTCTCTGAAAACAGTACAGGAACATACAGAAGCGATTCATACTTTTTATCAACAGAAAGGGATCGAAACAACCTATCAGCTCAATCCAGGAAACCATTTCAAAAACGCAGTCCAGCGCACAGCAGCTGGGATTGCATGGATATTAGCAAGATAAGCAAAGCACTTTTTGATGGGATGCTGCAGGAAAGAATTTGTTGCTTTACAGGCCGCAGAAATATAAACAGGCAGCTTCAGCATAAATTGCTGATACCACCTGTCCATATTGGAACAATTCATGTTCGGTTCAAATCTCCAGCGATTGCAATCAGGTGATCCAACTGCTCATCGCTTAATCCCTGGGCCGCAGCAAGGAGGGCGTGAGCCTTTGTCGGATTCGCTGTGTCTGTATCGAAAAACTCCTTCGGACTGATTCCAAGATAGTCGCAGATATAGAAAAAGACGGTCATGGACGGATAGTTGACGCCATTCTCAATGTTGTTGATATAACCGGCGCTTTGTCCGAGAGACAGACTCATATCCCGCGCAGAAACACCTTTTTTCAGCCGCAGATCGACCAGACGCTGGATGAATTCATTTTTCTCACCCATTGGCTATCACCCCATTCGCATATAATTTTACTATATGTAGAGGTGAATTCCGCCCGGTCTGTTCAGCAATTCCTGTTGAAATAGCCGGTTAAATCGGTTATAATCAGCATATGTATAGATTCAGTTCAGGTATAGGAGCAGATGCTCAAAATACGGAAAGGACAAATATCATGTTGACATTTGAAAAGGTTTTGGGAGTCTTTCAGGATTATCTGACCAAAGATAGTATGTACGAAATTGTCACCACCTCACGAGGGTATACTGTTTTGGAGTGGGATTCTCAACTGGGAGACTGGAGTGATGCCAGACTGTGCGAAGCGCCGCAGGATTTAGCAGACGCTCTGCTGGATGGGCTGGCCAGCTATCTGGAGTACCAGATCACCCAGTGTAGCAGGGAGTGTACGGAGGAAGATCGGAAGCAAATCGCGGCGCAGTGTCAGGCCG
>CAMWSZ010000270.1 GCA_947177005.1 uncultured Clostridia bacterium
GATCAGTATCAACCGGGGCAGGGGCAACGGGACCAGGGGCAACGGGGTTAGGCTCAGCGGGGTCAGGCTCGACCGGATCAGGATCAACCGGGTCAGGGGCAACGGGACCGGGGTCAACAGGATCGGGCTCAACGGGGTCAGGGTCAACGGAGTCAGGCTCGGCCGGGGGTATTCCGGCGTTCGCGGGAAGCACGATACGGAACTCTTCCGTTACCAGGGCGGCATCCCCGGAACGCTGCGCACTGCGGAGATAAATGGTCACTCGATAGAGAATCCAGCCGTCCGCCTCATCTTTCGGCATTTGATGATCGACCGTTATAATTTCAGCGTAGAGGCGGGAGCTGTCAACAGAATCCAAAGCTTTCTTTACAAGACCGTCAATATACGCCACGGCAGAAGCCAGACTGTCATATCTGTAGGGGGCGGTCAGTTCCTTCCCGACGGCTTTTTTAACCGCATCATAGCCCTTTTTCAGAATATCGGAGACAATCAGTGTGGAATTACCGTCTTTATCCAATTCATTGCGGCATTCATACTTGCCGGTTTTCCCGTTCAGGACCAGATCGTGTCCTTTGGCGGCGGTTTCAGTGGTTCGGATATCATTGCAGTTTGCACAGACTTCGGTCTTTTTACCGTCTTCGGTGCAGGTGGCGGCGGTTTCCTCCTGAACCTTGTAGTTATGCCCTGTGGCGGGGAGAATTTCGGTCTTGACACTGCCGCAAGAACATCTGGTGGTCTGTATGCCGGTTTCGGTACAGGTGGGTTTCTTCGTTACGGCAACGCTGTATCTATGGGTATGGGTATAGCTGGGCGTCGTTGTTCCTCCGGGATTGCTGGGTGGTGTGGAGGTATCTTTCTTCAGGGCGGGGAGGGTCAAAATCAGCTCCGGCGTTTGCATAACAGGCTTCAGGGTGCCGTCCCCGGACGGGAGGGAGAAGGTCACGCGATAAACATACTGGCCCTCAACTCCCTCTTTGGGCTCCTGATAGGAGACCTTTTCGACGGAAATCACAAGGCCGGTGCTGCCGTCAGCGTCCAGCAGGTCCCTGACAAGCTTTTCCACATACTCCTTGGCAGCGGTCTCGCTTTTTACCGATTCCGGAGCCTTGACCGGGGCTTCGTCCGGTTCCTTCTCAAGCTCCTCAAGCACGTCCTCATAGGCATCTTTCACGCTGCCGGGAATCACCGTCAGGGGCTTGTTGTCTTCATCTTGATCCCAGGCGTTGGTGCATACATAATTTCCGTCATCGTTCTTCACGAATGTGTGTCCGGTAGCGGGAATGGCTTCGGTTTTTTCATCGTCACAGTTGATGCAGGCAATAGTCTTTACGCCATTCCCAGTGCAGGTGGCAGGCGTTATCGTCTCATTATATTCATGTCCGAGAGCGGAGTAGGTCTCGAGGATATTTTCATCGCCGCAGTTGGTACAGACTTTGGCTCTTTTACCCTCTTCGGTACAGGTGGCAGGCGTTACCTTCTCTTGATAGTCATGACCGAGGCTGGGAATGGTTTCTTCTTTCTTAATATCGCCGCAGTTCGCACAGACGGTAGCCTCTCGGCCCTCTTCGATACAGGTGGCGGGCGCTGCCTCCTTTTGATAGTCATGGCTGAGCCGGGCTTGGGTTTTCCTTTCCTTGACATCGCCGCAGTCGGCACAGGCGGTGATCTCTTCACCTTCTTCAGTGCAGGTAGCGGTCGATTCAATTATGTAGATGTGGTCTGTTTTTGCAATCGTTTCGTTCTTTTTGTAGCCGCAGACGATGCAGACGACGGTCTGTAACCCCTCTTCGGTGCAGGTAGGCTCCCTGGTTACCTCTACAGGATCAAAGCGGCAATTCTCGGTTCCGGATGCGTTGCAGACGGTGCAGGTACCGCTGTGAGTACCGTCTTTATTGATTTTAAGGTTAGTTAGACGGTGGGTTTCTGTTTTACAAATGGCTCCGCATTTCTCACAGACGTTGACACTGTGAGTACCATTCCCCAGATTCTTAGGTGCCGTTTTGGTGGGAGTATGGGGCAGTTTTCTGACGTCTTCGGTCTTTTCGGAGGCGCAGACGGAGCAGGTCAGGAGCCGTTTACCCGGCTCAGAGCAGGAGGGCTCTTTTATGATTTTCCCGACTTCCCCGGTTTCCTTGTCTGGATAGTAGTAGTTGCAGGACTCGTTTTCAATAAAGCCGCATGCGGTACAGTAGCCGGTATGGGTTTTGTTGCCGTTGTCGCTGAAGCCGTTTTTTTCATTATCAGGGTCAATGTCAGGGGTATGGGGCAGCTTCGTAAGGATTTCGGTCTTAATGAGGTGGCATTTTACACATTCAAGCTTCCGAAACCCTTCCGCTGCACAGGTGGCTTCTTCCTCTTCAAGAAGCTCCCACTCGAAATGCGGACAGTCTTCCGGCATAGCGGGGTGTTCCGTCACAACAGTCTTGTTGTCTTCATCAACAGTCAATGTATAGAACACAGGACCGGATCTGTTGGTGGTATACCAAACAGCAGTTCCGTTGCTGAGCACGACAGGCTGGCATTTGGAGAGTAGTCCGTTCGCGGTTTGCGTTTCCCCGACAGTGCCGCCGGCCTCATAGCGGGCATAATAGAGCGTACCGTCGGTGCGGTCGTTCCAGAGGACGTAGCCGCCCTCCAGACCGGTAGAAATCAGCACGGGTGCGGAGCAGTTCCCACCGTCTGCCTGAACATCCGTTATCTGTTTGGTTTCCGTCCCTTTGAGATTGCGGGGCGTAAAGGCCAGGAAGATATTTCGGGGACCGGCGTTGGTGCCAACGCCGTCATAGTTGTAGGCGGTCACGTAGCCGTTTTCGGTCTCCGCCACGCCGCCGATGGAAAAACCGGTCTGGATCAGGCCAACTCTGCCGCCGGGGTTCAGGATTGTGGTGCTTGAGCAGCCGCTGAGTTTCTCTGCGCCAGCCTGGCCCGTGCATTTATAAAGGCAAATGCCGCGGGGATAGGCGTCCCCCTGATCCACCAGAATGAGGTTCTGGTGGCTGTCAACAAGGGCGAACTGGTTGAGGGAGTGGCTGACATAGCCGGTCGAGCTGACCGAAATTTCCATATCGTTCTCTCTGACAAGGATCATCATGCAGGATTGATGTCCATTGTACATATCGTGGCAGGTATGGATGTACAGCATATTGTCATATTCCGCGCAGCGCAGGGAACCGAAAGCGAAAGCACGGGCGGTATTTGCTCCCTTCACGCTGGCGGAGTCAAGTTTTTGCCAATTTTTGTCATACTTTTCGACCCGGTAGACCTCAGTATCTGCTGTATGGTCTGGGTTATTATCCCCGGAAATCAGGAAGTTGTACTTTTCACCGGCAAAAAATCCGCCCCAGGAAGGCAGTTCCAGTTCGATCTCCTGTTGGGACTGAAGTTTGTAACCGGCGCTGTATTCCTCAATGATGACCTTGCGGGAAATGTACTCCACGCGGGTCACGCCGCCGGAACTGTTTTCATAGAGATAGGATGTTACGGTTGGGGAATAGTAGCTGGTCTGACCGCCGGCATTGGTGGACTCGACCGGCTTGACCGGATCAATCTCATCATCTGTTCCGCCGGCCGGCTCGCCGCCTTCATCCGGAGTAGTTTCTTCCGGCTTGCCGCCTTCGCCTGGAGTAGTTTCTTCTGGCTCACCACTTTCGCCCGGAGTGGTTTCGCCCGGCTCGCTGCTTTCGTCCGGAGTGGTTTCTTCCGGCTCGCCGCTTTCGCCCGGAGTAGTTTCTTCTGACTCGACGGTCTGCCCGGTCTGCCCGACCGGTCCAGCCGGGTCCTCCTCCGCCAAGGCCGTTCCCGGCAGCATCGCCAGCAGCATACAGCCTGCCAGCAAGACGGAAAGCAATCTTTTTCTTATAGGCATTATCATTCCTCCCAGAAACTATTCAATTTTCGCTGCCTTTATCATAAACCATATCTTGTAAAATTGCAAGAACATTGTAATCGGGGCGGAAAACAGTGCCGGAAACCTGCAACTGGTTTCCGGCACTGCATGATACCGTTTCTGAAAAGGCACATCCTCAAAACAGCGAGCGCCGTTTTTTATGCCGTTCCTGATAAGGGGGACGGCGTTCCGGGGGCTTGTCGATGAGGATAATGTCGTCCCCGACCTGCCGTATGCACTCCCAAGGCACATAGAACTCCTCTCCTTTTCCGAACAGGCCGAAAAACCGGCACGGACCCGGGACAATCAAAGCGATCACTTTCCCCTCCGGCAGCAGCACCTCCACATCCCCCACAAATCCCAGTCTGCTTCCGTCGCAGATATTGATGACTTCCTTGTACCGGAGCTCAACCATCCTGCACTGCATAAACATCTCCTCCTGATGAACACTGTATGCCGTGTTTGGATTGTCCTATACGAAAAAGGTTTTGGGCGGACGGGATACAGGATCAGATGTTTTTACGGATTGCCTTCAGGGCGTTTTTTTCCAGACGGCTGACCTGCGCCTGGGAGATCCCGACCTCCGCGGAGACCTCCATTTGCGTTTTCCCCTCGCCGAACCGCAGCGCTAAAATATGCCGTTCCCGTTCGCCCAGACGGTCCAGCGCATCCTTCAGGGCGATGTGTTCCAGCCAATGGTCGTCCGTATTTTTGGTGTCCTTCACCTGATCCATGACGCAGACCGTATCCCCGCCGTCGGAATATACCGGTTCGAACAGGCTCACCGGGTCCACCACTGCGTCCATTGCGAACACGACGTCCTCCCGGGGGATATCCAGCTCTTTGGCCAGCTGTTCCACGGTAGGTTCCCGCTGGGACTCCGCCATCAGTTTTTCACGCGCCTGCATCACCCGGTAAGCAGTGTCCCGCATACACCGGCTGCCGCGAATAGCGCTGTTCTCCCGCAGATACCGCCGGATTTCCCACACAAACATCGGCACGC
>CAMWSZ010000271.1 GCA_947177005.1 uncultured Clostridia bacterium
GTTCCGTACCCAGCGGGGCGAAATGAGCGTGCGGGTCCGGGAGATCACCCTGCTGTCGAAATCGCTGCTGCCCCTGCCGGAGAAGTTCCACGGCCTGACCGATAAGGAAACCCGCTACCGCCAGCGGTATGTGGATCTGATTATGAATCCCGAGGTACGCCGGAATTTCGAGGTCCGCAGCGCGTTTGTGAAATATCTGCGCAATTTTCTGGACAGTCGGGGCTATATGGAAGTCGAGACGCCCGTGCTGAATTCCATCAGCGGCGGCGCCACCGCCCGGCCCTTTATCACCCACCACAATACGCTGGATATTGATATGTACATGCGGATCGCTACTGAGCTGCCGCTGAAACGGCTGATTGTCGGCGGAATGGAGCGGGTCTATGAGGTGGGCCGCATCTTCCGGAATGAGGGTATGGACACCAAGCACAATCCGGAATTTACCACGGTTGAGCTGTATGAAGCATATGCCGATTACAACGATATGATGGATCTGTTTGAAGAGCTGCTCAGCGGCGCAGCAAAGGAGATCTGCGGCGGATACCAGTTGCAGTGGCTGGGTGAGGACGTCGATTTGACCCCAGGCTGGCCCAGAATGTCTATGGCGGAGGCCGTGAAGCAGTATGTGGGCATCGACTTTATGGCGGTTTCCGATGACGCGGAGGCTGTGACGGCCGCTAAACAGGCGGGCGTCGATATGGACGGCGTTGAGCCGACCTGGGGCCATGCGCTGTATGAGTGCTTTGACCAGAAGGTGGAGGAGAAGCTGGTACAGCCCACGTTTATTACCATGCATCCGGTGGATGTGTCGCCGCTGGCGAAACGGTCCCCAAAGGACCCAAGAGTTACCGAACGGTTTGAACTGTTCATCTGCCGGTGCGAGATGGGAAATGCCTTCTCCGAACTGAACGATCCCATTGACCAGCGGCAGCGGTTTGAGAAGGAGGTCGAGGACCGGATCAGAGGCAACGACGAGGCCGGAATGATGGATGAGGATTACCTGACCGCAATGGAGTACGGCCTGCCGCCCACAGGCGGTTTGGGAATCGGTATCGACCGGTGCGTGATGCTGCTGACAGGAAGCGACTCCATCAGAGACGTTATTTTGTTCCCGGCCATGAAGCCGATAGAATAGAAAACCCTTGATTTGCAAGGGTTTCAAAGATTAGACCCCCCTCCAATTCGTATAATTTGTCTGGATTTCGTAGTAAATTCGCAGTATAATACTACCGAGGTTCGTATAAATCCAGGTGTTATACGAATGGAGGGGGGCTATTATGACAGGCCAAAAAAGAGTAAAAAGGAAATATTTAAAATGGGAAGTTTTACGTGGATTTTTGTTGCTGTACTCATTGCAATGTCAGTTTTTTCTATAATTTTCTGTTGTTTTCGTGGCAGAGGAGCCTCACATAAAAAGTTGGTGTTTTTTGCTTCACTTCTTAGTGTGATGGTTCTGGTCTGTTTTGGTGGCAATGCTATACTATCCATTTTTGATATGGGATGGCGTTGCACACCGTTCAATAATATGCTGCTTCTTTGTTCTGTTTTGTTTATCCCAACATTGTGGTATGGTATGAAAGAATTCATTGTCTTGAAAGATACAAACCATATCTTAATTGGGACCGGATTTATCTCTATGTTACTTGTATTGATTATGATACCAGTGGTTTTGTTTTTCTATTTTCTATTTTTCAGTTGGCATGACGGTTTAACAGCCTACAATGATCAAACGATTGTTTATGCGAATGATATGCATGGTGGAAGCTGTAGTTGGCGTTACTACACCCACATCAACAGCTTAGTCCACGGCATCGAAATTACACAAGATGGCTGGTGGGGGCATCCACCCCAAAAAATATTTTAATCGAAACAGAGTAAAATTATTTGTATAAATTCGTAGTATTTTGGGAAAGCTGTGTGTTGAAATGCTTGAATTTACTGGGTTTTTCAGCTTGTTTCAACTTCCCACGATGAAGCCGCTGGCCGAGTGATGATTACCAGCCCCATTTTTTGCCTATAATGAAGAGCGTGCCCAGAAGAAAATTTCTGGTGCGCGCTCTTTTTGCTCCTTGCTTGCAGAGATTACGATTTATGTCCGGCTGAACGGATATCGAGTATCGTACAGACCGACCGGAGCGTCAGCCTGTAAACCAGGTACAGCAGAACCGACACCCCGGCGATAACGCCAATGCTGGCCAGCAGCCCCGCCGCCTCGCTGGCGGTAATGCCGGGCGGGTCGCCGTTAAAGTACATAATCATCAGATAAAACGCATAAATCAGCGACGTGCCAACCACCGCAGGCGTTAAAAACACCCGCTTCACCTGATTGCGGACGGAAGCGTAAAGGTACGCGCCGGGCGCACCCAGACGCCGCAGATCATCGTATAACTGCCGGTGGGTCATGGCAATGGTCACGCACCGGGTGTAGGCAATCACGATCACCGCCGAGAAACAGACAATGGCAATAAAGATAAATAGAATCATAAATACCGCTACCGATTTCACAAGGTCCGCCTTGTCCAATACCCGGAATTGGGGCATGTACTGCCAGAACAATCGAAAAGTGGAGCTGTCACGCCGGTCATAGGAAATAACCTCTATTCCAAGTTCGGGACTGGTTTCCGGATCGAAAGCGTAATAGCCCTTTGTCTGGATATCATAATCCCGAAGGACCGGGTCCCAGCCGTCCAGCACCGCCGCCTCCGGCCCGGAACGGTCAACGATCTCATAAAACAGCGCTTTGGCATAATCATAGGTTTCCGACACGTTTTCCACATTGAAACAGACCTGTGTTTCCCGCCAGCTGTCGGGAAGCCCGGCGGACAGAGCGGCGAAATCCGTATCATTCATCACAAAGCGCTGAAAGAGAGAGTTGTTATACAGTTCTCCCGTTGTCGTGACGGGAAGCTGCTGTCCGGTGACGTAATTGGTCACCAGACCTGCCTGCGCGGAAAACAGATACCGTCCGGTCCCCTCGCTGTCCATGACGCCCATGATCTCACCGGGCCGCAAATCCACCGCCTCCCCTGTCAGGGCCGTGTAGCCGGAGGCAGAGAGGAACAGCCCGGACTCCAGAACCTCCCGGTATTCCTCATGCCAGGTAGTGCCGAAAGGCCCTTCTTCCTCTACCGATGCCGTACCGTCTACCGTCAGACGCAGCATGGGTGCCTGCGCATAAGACGTAATGGTCACGCCATACTCTTCCGCGAGGGCCCGCACCTCCGCCTCCTGCGGGATGTCCTGATCCCCGCGGAAGTGATAGGCGTAATCAACCGGACGGGCGTCGTAGCTCATCATAGAGCCGGTGCCAAGCATGGGCGTATAAAAGCTGCCGAAGTACGCCCCCGCAATCAGCAGCGTCATGACCAGCATGTTCCGCACGGTCTGACGGCCCTGAAATTTCATCATGGATGTTGCAATCAGGTCCTTGTACTGATGCTTTTTCCCGCCCCAGCCGTTGACAACGGTGTGCAGCAGAAGCAGGTAAAGGCCCGCCAGCGCTGGAAGATAAAAGACTGCCGTCAGCCACTCGGGGGCGTACCAGTGCAGCACTTGGACAAAAAAAACGGGCGCCATATAACCCAGCAAGCCGCCGGCAGCCAGCAGCGCTATGCCTGCCAGGCCGTACCGCCGGGGGACGTCCCGGATTGGTTCAGACTTGTGGGTTTCCTGCACGATGTCGATAATGTTGGTCCGGCGGACCGAACGCTCCCCCATAATAAACATCATCGCAATCACAAAGACAGAAAACGCCAGCGGCAGCGCATATGCTGCGGGGTCAAAGGTCAGACGCATCTCGTCCGTGTCCACGACGCACAGACGGAAAATCTGCCACAGCAGCCATGCCAGCGGTCCGCCCAGAACCGCGCCCAGCGCGCAGGAGCCAAGAGACAGTGCCGCCAGTTCCCGGTTCTGCTCTCTCCAAACCTGTTTCCGTGCCGCGCCCAGCGCCAGAAAAATACCTGTTTCCCGGGATTTCTGCCGGAAAAACAGACCGGAGGCGTAGGTGGTAAACACACCGCAGCCAATCACCGCCAGCACAAAAATCATCATCACCTGTTTCCGGCTGTCGCCACCCTCCGGCAGGACGTTCAGAATGGTGGGCGAACGCATCATACACACATAGGCCGTAATCAGCAGGACGGAGAAAAAACAGCAGCCCGCCAGCAGCGCATACTGTTTCCGGTTTTTCCGGCGCAGGGCGGCGTAAACTTCGGTAAAATTGCTCATGACCTCACTCCTTACCCATTTCACGGATCACGTCCAGCAGCCGGTCCTGAAAATCCGTCCGTTCCGCACCGTCCTTCCCCAGCGTCCGCCATACCACGCCGTCCCGCAGGATGATAACGCGGTCACAGAAGGACGCGGCAAAGGAGTCGTGCGTCACCATAAAAATGGTCGCCTCCAGCTCCGCCTTCGCCTGCTCAAAGGTCCCGATCACTGCGCGGCTGGATTTACTGTCCAGATTTCCCGTAGGTTCGTCGGCCAGAATCAGCAGTGGATGATTGATCAGAGCGCGGGCCACTGCGGTACGCTGCTTCTCGCCGCCGGAAATTTCGGCGGGATACTTTTCCCGAATCTTGGAGATGCCGAATACCTCGCACAGCCGGTCCGCCCGCCGCTCCGTCTCGTCCGATACCGTGCCGCCGATAATGGCCGGAAGCAATATGTTCTGCCGCACCGTAAGGCCGTCCATGAGCAGAAAATCCTGAAACACAAACCCAAGCTGCCGGTTGCGGACCTCCGCCAGCGCGTCCCCGTCCAGCCGGGCCAGCTCCGTACCGTCCAGCCGGATACTGCCGGTTCCGGCGGGAATATAACAGGAAATGCAGTTGAGAAGGGTGGTTTTGCCGGAGCCGGAGGGGCCCATGACCGCCACAAATTCCCC
>CAMWSZ010000272.1 GCA_947177005.1 uncultured Clostridia bacterium
TGTGAGATGCCTGAAACGTGAAAAACAGCGCGGAGAAACCCCAGTTCCGTATGGGAATCGGCCCAGTCGGGGAGGAAAACAAGGCGGGTGCGTTCGGCGCCGGGGTATCCGCCGTCGAACAGATAACCGGAAGGAATCCCGGCGGCGTGGAGCAGATTTTCCGCCATTGCCCGCTGGCGGGGGGTCAGAAAGACGGTGGCGGCTGGGATGTTCCGCCGCTGGCACTGCTCGTGTTTGTCCAGAACGCGGGCGAGCAGGAGACGGTCCTCCGGCTCCTGGGCCGCTTTTGCAATCAATTCTGATTTATCCATATTTATGCATGTAAATTCTGTGTGTTGTACAGCTGCGCATAATCGCCGCTGCGGGCGATGAGTTCCTCGTGAGTCCCCTCTTCCGTGACCGCGCCGTCCCGGATGACCAGAATCCGGCTCGCGTTCCGGACGGTGGACAGGCGATGGGCGATGATGAGTGTGGTGCGGCCCTTGGCCAGTTCGTCAAAGGCCCGCTGGATCTTCGCCTCCGTCACGCTGTCCAGCGCGGACGTGGCCTCGTCGAGAATGAGCACCGGCGGGTCCTTCAGAAAAATGCGGGCTATGGAAATGCGCTGTTTCTGTCCGCCGGAGAGCAGCACGCCCCGCTCGCCTACGTAGGTGTCAAAGCCGTCGGGCATCGCCATGATATCGTCATAGATCTCGGCGCGCTTCGCGGCTTCCAGCACCTCATCCTCCGCCGCGCCGGGCCGCCCGTAGCGGATATTCTCCATGATGCTCCCGGCAAACAGGAACACGTCCTGCTGCACCACCCCGATATTCCGCCGCAGGCTCTGCTGCCGCACGTCCCGCACGTCCAGGCCGTCGATGCTGATGCTGCCGTCATGGACGTCATAGAAGCGGGGGATCAGGCTGCACAGGGTCGTTTTGCCGCCGCCGGAGGGGCCGACAATCGCCACGGTTTCTCCGGGCTGTATATGCAGGCTGACGTGGTGGAGCACGTCGCCGCCGTCGCGCCCGTAGGAGAAGCTGACGTCGTTTACATCAATCCGGCCCTCCACGCCGTTCAGCTCCACAGCGCCGGGCTTGTCGGAGAGGTCCGGCTCGATGCGCATGAGGTCTACAAAGCGGCTCAGTCCGGCAATGCCGTCCACCAGCAGCTCGGAGAGGGTGGAGACCTTGCGCATGGGGTTAATAAAGGTGCTGGTGTAGAGGCTGAAGGTGATAAGATCGATATAATCCATTTTGCCGTCCATAATCAGGAGGCCGCCCACGCCGATGACCGTCACGGGCAGGATGCACATAAAGAACTCAAGGGACGCGAAAAAAGACGCCATTGCCTTGTAACGCTCCTTTTTCGACGTCTTGAACCGCTCGTTGGCTTTGGAAAACTTTTCGCTCTCGGCGTTTTCGTTGGAGAACGCCTTTGCGGTGCGGATGCCGGAGATGCTGGACTCGATGTCGGCATTGATGCCGGCCGTGACCTGCTTCACCCGTTTGGCGGCAGCGGCCATTTTGCGGCGGTTTACAGATACCACCGCCACGAAAATCGGAATCAAAATCAGCATCACCAGCGCCAGCCGCCACTGTATGGTAAACATAATGACAATTGCCCCGGCGAGGGTGACGCCGGAGATGAACAGGTCCTCCGGTCCGTGGTGGGCCAGCTCGGTGATGTCGAACAGCTCCGCGGTCATACGGCTCATCAGGTGTCCGGTGCGGTTCTTGTCGTAGAACCCAAAGGACAACGTTTGCAGATGGGAAAAGAGGTCCTGCCGGATATCTGCTTCCACCAGAACCCCAAAAGCGTGGCCCCAATAGCAGACAATGTATTGCAGGCCCGCACGCAGGAAATAGGCCGCAATCATAACGGCGATGACGGTAAAAAACGCATGATAGAGATTTTGGGGAATCAGTTCGTAAAGGCAGACGCGGGAGACGTAGGGGAAGGACAGATCAATAACGCACATAAGCAGCGCACAGGCCATATCCAGCAGAAACAGTCCCATATGAGGCCGGAAATAGCTGAAAAAAATTCGTATCAGGCTGTCGTGCTTGAAGTCGCGTGCAGGCATACGTCACCTCCGTTAAAAAATTTTAATGCACTCTAAAAACCGCCGTAAATCCCGGATTTCCGCACGGTAAAACAGGAATGCTTTTCATCCGGGACTGGATACAGGCTATTGTATCATATTCGAACCGGCGATGCAACAGCGTGATTTTTAATTTTCTATTACACTTACAGTCAGTAACACCCGAGTTCTCAGGGACGGGCATTCCCCCCGGGAAACCGGACATTGGCAACCGTTTTTGTGCTGGACGGAAACCTATTTCTGCTGTACTTTTTGAAGTTTGAACAGTTGCATAAAGGCGAAAAATATGGTATGCTGTTAGAAATTGCAGGACGCGCGCGTCCGGGAAATGGCGGGATACAGATGAACCGGCAAAAAAAAGCCAAACTGTCCAGTGTGCAGATCATCGCTCTGGGCTTTTTCATTATGATTATGACCGGCACGGGCCTGCTGATGCTGCCCGCTGCCAGCAATCCGCCGGGCGGGGCGTCCTTTGGAGACGCACTGTTCACGGCCACGTCGGCCTCCTGCGTCACGGGCCTGATTATGCAGGACACCGGCACCTATTGGACTGTCTTTGGACAGTTGGTGATTATCACCCTCATTCAGACCGGCGGCCTGGGTTTTATGACCATCGCGGTGCTGTTCCTGATGCTTCTGCGGAAACGGCTGGGCCTGCGGGAACGTGAGGTGGTGATCGACAGCGTCAGCTATAACAAGCTTGGAGGGATCGTTCCGTTTGTCCGGCTGATTTTCTTCGGGACCCTGCTGGTGGAGGGCACCGGCGCAATGCTTCTGTCGGTTCGCTTTGTACAGCAATACGGCTGGGGCCGCGGGATCTACTATGGGATCTGGCACAGCATTTCCGCCTTCTGCAACGCGGGCTTTGACCTTATGGGCACGCACAGCGGCCCCTTTTCCTCCTTCAGTGCCTATGTGGACGACCCACTGGTGATCGTTACGCTCTGCGCCCTGATTCTGACCGGGGGCCTGGGCTTTCTGGTCTGGGATGACCTGCTCCGCAACCAGCACCGCTGGCGGCGGTACTGTCTCCAGACGAAGGTGGCTCTTGTCATGAGCCTGCTGCTGGTGGCAGGCGGGACCGCGCTGTTTTTCCTCTTTGAACGGAACAATCTGGGCGCGGGCCGTCCTGTCCGGGAACAGGTCCTTGCCGCGCTCTTTGACGCGGTCTCTCCCCGTACCGCTGGCTTTAACTCCACCGACACCGGCGCACTGACGCCGGGCAGCCTGCTCCTGACCATGATCCTGATGTTCATCGGCGGCAACCCCGGTTCCACCGCGGGCGGCATCAAGACCACAACGATTTTTGTTATTTTGCTCCATACCGTCGCCGGCGTCCGGCGCCAGCAGAGCGCAAACGCCTTTGGCCGCAGCATCAACGACAGCGCCCTGAAACGCGCTACCTCAGTCCTTTTTACCAATCTGCTGCTGGCTCTGACCGGCGCACTGGCCATTAGTCTGGTGCAGGCGCTGCCCCTGCCGGAACTGCTTTTCGAGGTCTTTTCGGCCATTGGCACCGCGGGCATGACCACCGGCATTACCCGTGACCTTGCACCGGCCAGCAAGGCAATTATCATCTTTCTGATGTACTGCGGACGTGTGGGCAGCATCTCCTTTGCGGTGGCGCTGCTGGAGAAAAAAGCCCTGCCACCTGTGACGCTTCCGCAGGAGGATATCACAATCGGCTGATGTATTTGAGGGAGGTTTGTCTATGAAGACGTTTCTGATTATCGGCATGGGTTCCTTCGGCCACCACCTCTGCCGCGCCTTGGCGGACCAGAAGTGCGAGGTCATGATCGTGGACCGCACCAGCGAAAATCTGGAGGATATGCTGCCGCTGGTGGTCAGCGCCCGGGTGGGCGACTGCACCAATGAGGACGTGCTGCGTTCGTTCAGCGTGGACACCTTTGACGCCTGTTTTGTCTGTCTGGGCGCTGACATCCTAGGCAGCCTGCAAATCACCAGCCTGCTCAAGGAGCTGGGGGCAAAGAAGGTGTTCAGCAAGGCGGAGGACGATATTCAGGCAAAGTTTCTGCTGCGCAACGGTGCGGATGAAGTAATCTATCCGGAGCTGGAGGTGGCTACCAGCATTGCGGTCAGTGAAAGCTCGGACAGTATTTTCGACTGCATCCGTCTCACGGCGGAATATTCCATTTATGAGCTGGAGCCCATGCAGCGCTGGCTGGGAAAAAGCCTGAAGGATTTGAATTTCCGCGTCAAGTATCATCTGACCGTCATTGCCGCCATTCGGGACGGTATCATACGGCCGAACCTCAGTCCGGATTACAAGTTCTGTCAGGAGGACCACCTGCTGGTTCTGGGACGCAGCGAGGATATCCGAAAAGTGATCCGGTAGCAGATGAAAGGGGAATATCATGCAGAAAATATGGATTCTGCTGCTGGCCCTGTGTCTGGTTACAGGCTGTGCCAATACGAAAGAAA
Organism: uncultured Clostridia bacterium; assembly: GCA_947177005.1. Classification (GTDB taxonomy): domain Bacteria; phylum Bacillota; class Clostridia; order Oscillospirales; family Oscillospiraceae; genus Pelethomonas. The sequence continues at coordinate 4,526 of CAMWSZ010000272.1, forward strand.
ATGCGGACAGTAAAACATCCGGCACGCCGGAAACTCTTGGTACATATATATTCTTGAGTGAGGCATATCAGGATTTCATCTCGGGTATGGGCTGGGATGCTTTCGCCAAGAAGTGCTAACAAAAATGGAGGGCAAAGGATTGATGGAAATCAATGAGCAAGAGCGCTATGAGATGAGCCTGGAAACAAACAGGATGAACCTCAAAACAAAATTGATGTTAGGATTAGGGGCTGTCATGTTGATAGCTGTTGTGGCCGTGGGGGCGTTTTTTTGGAGGGGGCCCCGCGGCGGCGGCGGGGGGGGGGCCGGGGGGGGGGGGGGGGGGGGGCGGGGGGGGGGCGCGCCCCCGGGGGGCGCG
>CAMWSZ010000273.1 GCA_947177005.1 uncultured Clostridia bacterium
TCATTGAAGAGGTCCTGAAGGCTGACGGCCAGCTTGCGGCTTTTGGGGAAGCGCTCTTCCGGTATACGCCATGCTGAAACGAATCCTGATTGCCAACCGGGGCGAAATTGCCCTGCGGATTCTGCGCTCCTGCCGCGAAGCGGGGGTGGAGCCGGTGGCGGCCTACTCCGCGGAGGATCTGGACGCGCTCCATGTCCAGCTGGCGGATCAGTCCGTGTGCATCGGCCCCGCAAGGGCTGCGGACAGCTATCTGAACCAGACGGCTCTTCTGACTGCCGCGCTGGCTACAGGCTGTGACGGCGTTCATCCCGGCTATGGCTGTCTCTCCGAAACCGCGGACTTCGACGGTGCCTGCGCCCATGCGGGGCTGCCTTTTATCGGGCCGTCAGAAGACGGCATCCGGCGGGCAGGGGCGAAATCCGCCGCCCGGTCGCTGATGCGTGAGGCGGGCGTCCCGGTAACGCCCGGCTCGGACGGACCTGTCCGCAGCGAGGCGGAGGCCCGGGCAGCCGCGGAGCAGACCGGTTATCCGGTGATGCTGAAAGCCTCTGCCGGAGGCGGCGGCAGGGGAATCCGCCGCTGTGAAAAGCCGTCGGACCTGTCCGCCGCGCTGGCGGAGGCAAAGGCGGAGGCCCGCGCCTGCTTTGGGGATGACGAGATGTATCTGGAAAAACTGGTGCTACGTCCCCGTCATATCGAGGTTCAGGTCCTGGCGGACCGTTTTGGGAATGTGGTCCATTTAGGAGACCGGGACTGTTCCCTGCAAAGACGCAGTCAGAAGCTGGTGGAGGAGGCTCCCGCCTGGGGTCTCTCGCCGGAGCTGCGGGAAAAAATGGGGGAAGCCGCTGTCCGGGCCGCAAAAGCTGTAGGCTATGAGAACGCCGGAACGGTGGAGTTCCTGCTGGACCCGGACGGTGAGCATTTCTATTTTATGGAGATGAATACCCGTATTCAGGTGGAGCACGGCATCACGGAACTGATTACCGGTATTGATCTGGTCCGCCAGCAGCTGCGCATCGCCTCCGGCCTGCCGCTGGATTTTGCACAGCAGGACGTGCGCTGTACCGGGCACGCTATTGAGTGCCGGATCAATGCCGAGAACCCCGCGCAGAACTTCCGCCCCTGCCCTGGCCGGGCGGATTTTCTCCATTTGCCGGGCGGTCCCGGTGTGCGGGTCGATACCAGCCTGTACAGCGGCTGCACGCTCTCGCCCTATTACGATTCCCTGGCCGCAAAGGTAATGGCCTGCGCCCCTACCCGGCTGGAAACTATCCGGAAAATGCGCCGGTGTCTGGAGGAATTTACGCTGGAGGGATTCCAGACCACGGCGGAGCTCTGTTACCAGCTTATGCACCACGCCGCATTCGTCCGGGGCGGCTATGCCACGGACTGTCTGGATACCCATTTACCGGAGCTTTTGGAGTTCTCACGCCGTCTTGCTGAAAGCGAGGGCAGCACATGAACAGTATTTTTGCCAAACGCCGGGCGCGTTTGCTGGCAATGAAATCCCTGCGGGAACACTATGTTCCTGTTGGCAGCGCCGCTGTGTGTCCACGGTGCGGAAAGGAGAGCGGCCACCCGGCGGTGGCGCAGAATTTATTCGTCTGCCCGCTGTGCGGATATCATTTCCCTGTGGGCGCGTATTACCGTTTGAGCATTACTTTGGATCACGGTTCTTTTCGGGAACTGTATCCCAAGCTCGCCCCGCAGGACCCGCTTTCCTTCCCCGGCTACCGTAAAAAACTGGAGGCCGCCCAGCGGAAAACCGGATTAAATGAAGCCGCGGTTTCCGCCGTGGGAACCATTGACGGCCGGCGCTGTGTGGTGGGCGTACTGGACAGCCGCTTCTTTTTGGGTTCCATGAGCTCCGCCGTCGGGGAAAAGCTGACGCTGACCATTGAATACGCCTGGAAAAACCGTCTCCCGCTGATTGTGTTTTCAGCCAGCGGCGGGGCGCGGATGCAGGAGGGGATTTTATCCCTGATGCAGATGGCCAAAACCAGCGCCGCTCTGGGACGGTTCGACCAGCGGGGCCTGCTGTATATCTCCGTGCTCACCGACCCCACCACCGGCGGCGTCACGGCAAGCTTCGCCTCTCTGGGAGACGTCATTCTGGCGGAACCGGGTGCCCTCATCGGGTTTGCCGGACCGCGGGTGATCCAGCAGACGATTGGCGAGACGCTTCCGGAAGGATTTCAGCGGGCGGAGTTCCAGATGGAGCACGGCTTTGTGGACGCAGTGGTCCCCCGCAACGAAATGCGGGATACCCTCTCACAGCTGCTGCGCCTGCATGAGAAGGGAGGTCCGTCATGAACGACCGGCTTACCGCCGCAGAGCGGGTGGCCATTGCCCGGCACCCGCAGCGGCCCAATATTTCCGATTATATTTCCGCCCTGTTCACGGATTTCTTTGAACAGCGGGGCGACCGTCTCATGGGAGAGGACGCTTCGATTTTAGGCGGCGTGGCGCTTTACCACGGCCGTCCTGTTACCGTCATCGGCACCCGGAAGGGAAAGGATTTGGAGGAAAATATCCACTGCCGCTTCGGGATGCCGAACCCCGAGGGATACCGCAAGGCTTTGCGGCTGATGCGGCAGGCGGAAAAATTCCGCCGCCCTGTCATCACTTTCATCGACACCGGCGGCGCGTATCCCGGCCTGGAGGCCGAGGAGCGCGGACAGGGTGAGGCCATTGCCCGGAACCTGATGGAGATGAGCCGTCTGACCGTGCCGGTGATCGCCCTGATTACCGGCGAGGGCAACAGCGGCGGCGCGTTGGCGCTGGCCGTGGCAGACCGGGTGCTCATGCTGGAGAACGCTGTCTACGCCATTCTTTCTCCGGAGGGCTTTGCGTCCATTCTCTGGAAAGACGCCGGGCGCAGCAGCGACGCCTGCGAGCTGATGAAGCTGACGGCCGCAGATCTGAAAGCGCTGGACGTGATAGACGAAATCATTCTGGAACCGGGCGGCGGGGCTCATCTGGCCCGTGCGATTACCTTCCGTCAGGTAGACGAGGCAATCAGCCGCCACCTGGCGGAGCTGTCCAAGGGGAAACAGCTTGGACGGTATCAAAAATTCAGGCGTATCGGGACTGCTGTCCCCAAAAAGGAGGGCCAATGAGCGGCATTAAAATAAAGGGTACGGGCCGCAGCCTGCCGGAACGGATTCTGACCAACGGCGAGCTGGCGCAGACGGTTGATACCAGCGACGAGTGGATCGTCAGCCGTACCGGCATCCGGGAGAGGCGGATCTGTACGAAAGAATCCCATACCGGCCTCTGCGCCGCCGCCGCACAAAACGCCCTGGAACATGCCGGTATTCTGCCGGAGCAGATCGGGGTATGCATTGTTGCCACCATGACCCCGGATACTCTCGTCCCCAGCGCGGCCTGCACCATGCAAAAAGCTCTGGGCCTGTCCTGCGATACGGTCTGCTTTGATCTCAACGCCGCCTGCACCGGTTTCCTGTATGCCCTGCATACAGCCGAATGCCTGCTTGCCGCGGCACCCAAAAAATTTGGTCTGGTGATCGGCGCGGACCTGTTCAGCCGGGTGCTGGACTGGTCTGACCGGAGCACCTGTATCCTCTTTGGCGACGGCGCGGGAGCAGCGGTCATAGAATGGCGGGCAGAGTGGCCCTCCGCCGGGGCGGTGCTTGGCTGCGCCGGAAACAGCGAACTGCTGCGCTGCCCTCTTCAAAACGGATATCTGACAATGGAGGGGCAGCGCGTGTTCAAATTTGCGCTGGAGGCGGTGCCCTGGTGCATCGACCGGGTTCTGGAGCGGCAGGGGCTGACGGCGGAAGACGTGGACTTTTTTGTATTCCATCAAGCCAATGCCCGCATTATCGATCTGGCCGCGAAAAAGTATCGGATACCGCCGGAAAAATACTGCAAAAACATTGAGCGTTTCGGCAACACCTCCGCCGCCAGCATCCCGATTGTACTCAGCGAGCTGGAGGAAACCGGGCGCCTGTCCAGCGGGAACAGAGTGCTGCTGGTAGGCTTTGGCGGCGGGCTGACCTGGGGTGGCGCACTGGTTGAGATTGCGTAATGGAGGAAGCTATGATTAAACTGAACGAACTGCTGGGGATCAAACTCCCCATTATACAGGGCGGCATGGCGAATATTGCCGACGGGGCCTTTGCTGCCGCCTGTTCCAACGCGGGTGCGCTGGGCGTGATTGCCTCCGGCGGAATGCGCACGCCCGATCAGCTCCGGGAACAGATTCAAATTTGCCGGGAACGGACAAGCTCTCCTTTCGGCGTGAATTTGATGCTGATGAACCCTATCGCCGGAGAGCTGGCGCAAGTGATTACGGAGGAGCGGGTGCCTGTGGTCACGACCGGCGCGGGGAATCCCGGCCCGTACATCCGTGCCTGGAAAGAGGCCGGGATCAAGGTCATCCCTGTTGTGGCGGCGTCCGTACTGGCCAAACGCCTGGAGCGGACGGGAGTGGACGCCATTATCGCCGAGGGGACGGAATCCGGCGGCCACGTGGGAGAGATGACAACAATGGCGCTGGTTCCGCAGGTGGCGGACGCGGTGGACCTGCCGGTCATCGCCGCCGGAGGCGTCGCCAGCGGACGGCAGATGGCGGCGGCTTTGGCATTGGGCGCCAGCGGCGTACAGGTGGGAACCTGCCTGCTGGTCAGCGAGGAATGCCCCATTCACGACAACTATAAACAGGCGCTTTTGCAGGCAAAGGACTCCGATACCGCCGTCACCGGACGGTCTATCGGCGGCCCGGTACGGGTACTGAAAAACAAGATGACGCGGGAGTATCTGGCCCTGGAGAAGCGGGGCGCGACATTGGAGGAATTGGAAAAAGTAACGCTGGGCGGTCTACGCCGCGCGGTGCTGGAGGGCGACGT
>CAMWSZ010000274.1 GCA_947177005.1 uncultured Clostridia bacterium
GTATCAGGTGCCGGAACCTCTTCCCCTGTCCAGACAAAACCGAATCCGTAAACGGAAAACCTTTCTGTTTTCAGCCCTAAAACTCGCTTGTTTCTATAATATGCGATATCTAAAATTTTTATAAAGATACTTAAAAGAAGAATTTGGTGGAAAATTTTGTAGAACAGCACCATGAAAAATATGCGAAAATATGTATATTTTGTGATAGATTCCATTGAAACCATTTGAAATATAGCGTATTATTGATTTGTTTGATAGCAAAATACTGACAAATGATTGGAGACCGGAATATGGCAAGACCCAGAAAAAATGCAGCCGCTGAAACGGCTGCTGCAGCAAAGTCCGAAAAGAAAACGGCGGCGGCAAAAAAAGATTCAAAAGCGGAAGTATCTGTTTACCTCCAGATGGGTTCTTCTGAGTGGGACATCTCCTCTTTGCAGGAAAAGGTCATGGGGGCCGCTGCCGCCGGACACAAAGCATCTGAAATCAAAAAGCTGGCAGTTTATCTGAAACCGGAGGACGGAAAGATTTACTACACCGCCAATGAAGACATTGCCGGCAGCATTGATCTCTGACCCGGCAAAATGTCTGCAAACGAAAAACCTCACGGAAGCATCCATTGACAGGACTTCCGTGAGGTTTTCCGTATATTGCATGACGCACCGGATCTCAGTCCCTTTTCTGAGTTTATAGAAGCATCCGGCTTTATACGGCAGAAAGCATTCCCCTTTCTTTCAGTCTGTCATAATTCTTTTGATACAGATACGCACCGCCTATATTGTGCTGCACATCATCAATACGCACTCGATAGCCGTCAGTCCTTGTCATAAAGGTTCCAAGAATCTGCTGCGGGTTTTCCATGTACATCGCATATTCCGGATAAAAATAACCGTTCAGCATCCACTGCGACCGAACCCGGACCGCCTCAAGAAATGCTTTTTGTTCGTTCGCGGAGAGAATGGACGGGTCCGGTGCCCGGCTGTATGTCTCAAATGCAGCCATCAGCATTTCAAATGCAGCCGGAGCCGTTTTATCCAGCCCATTCATATAATCCAAATTATTTGTAATGTTGTCCATGGCAAACGTCCAATATTCCGGACTGTCTGTCACATATTTGGTCAGTTCATTCATACTGTATGCCACCCAGTGGTCATGATACTGCGTATAGTCTGCGGCGATGAAGTGACCGGCAGAGAGCTGAGCCGCGGACAGAAAGCGCTCATCTTTTGTCAGACCATAGAGACGGCACAGAGCCAGGGTCGCTTCTCCGTCAAAATATACCGTTCGATAGGCGTCCAGCAGTTTAAAATCCCTGCTGAGGATATGATAAAATACACCGGAGGAGTGATCCTGCAGAGAAAGCATCCCTTCTCCCAAAGCCATGCACAGCTCCAGATATTCACCGTCCTGGAAGACCTCCGTGTATTCGGTCAGCGCCAGAGCGGCCAGTGCGCCTCCTCCAAGTGAAATCTCGCCGCCGGTATCGTTATAAAGAAATGCCCGGCCCTCCTCATCATAGACCACCTTTGTGAGCATATATTCAATTGCTTTTTTGATGCTGCCTGCCAGAGCCTCATCCTTTGCTATGCCGTAAGCCTGTACCATAGACCAGACCGTACCGGCATGACGGACGTTGTTATAATCTTCAGGAGTCTCGCTGAACCGCGGATAATAAATATAAGTAAAAGAACCGTCTTCCCGTACTTGCCGGGCAAGATAGCCGGAGGCTGCCGCAATGATTTCTCTTGTACAGGCGGCATCCAAATCCTTTATTTCGCGGCGTCCTAATGTCTCGCTGTCTGTTTTCAGCTCATATATTTCGTTGTTTTCATCGCAGAACCAGGAGCGGCACTGGAACGCAATAAAATTTTCCGGATAGGTCTCCAGCGGCTTCCGGCCGGCGGACGCAAGATAACTGTCCAGATTCGGTTTGTTTGCCGCACCGTTCCGGTAATCATAAATGATGGTTCCGTTCAGCTCTGAATCGATCAGGGCGGTTTCAAATGCAGAATCAAAAGAAAGTCCCTGAAGGAACTGCTGCGGGTTGGAAGCAAGGAGTTTTTCCGATAATCCGGCGCGTGAAATCACTTCGGAAGAACTCACAGCGTCGGCTTTCACCCAGATAATATTTTTGGGGTTCTCCTGCAAAAAAGCCTCTGTTTCTTTGAGCGCTGCATCCCATGCGGATTTCAGGCTCCTTCCGGTACCGTGGCAGACATCTGCCCGGCTGGTTCCGTCAGAGATTGAAAGAAACACCGCATTTCCCACCTTCTTGGCCGGGGCGATGTTGAGCCTGTTCCAATCTGCCTGGATCTGTTCCCATAACAGATCTGTTTTTTGCCGGAAAGTACTTTGCCCGTCCTGTTCGGGTCCTGTTCGGGATGCCGGAGCACAGGCTGACAGAAGCAGAATCAATGACAGCCATGCCAAAAGAGATTTTGTTTTAAACATGTTTGTTTTTGCGGGCAGGGATGTTTTGCCCGCCTCCTCCTTTTTGAAATATTAATATATAATATGCACTTTGAGAAAAGAAAAACAAATATTGGGGCAAAAAAACAGGCGCAGTCCACTTTCAAACCTGAAAGAGGACCGCGCTTCGCCTCATTAAATTGCTGCCTGATGCAGAAAATTCCTTATCCGTTTTTCAAGCTTTTGTGAGGGCTGTTTATTTTCTGTCTTGCCTGCTGCTTACAATATTCAGAAAATACGCTTCGGAAAGGAACGGTTCTTTGGATACAAGTTTGGTGAAATGCTCGTAGGTCTGCGGCATGGATTCCTTCATTGCCAGCAGCGCGGCCTCATTGTTCCGGTTTTTCATGAAGTAGCTGGCTGCTTCCGCTATAAATTCACTGCGGTTGACCCCGGCGTATTCACCCAACAGGCTGATGCCCGCCTCTCTTTCCGCTTTATTCAGCGCAATCGTTGCCGAGTAGGAACTGTTGCAGGTCTCAACTGCATGTCCGGTTTCGTGGAGCGCCCATTCAGGAACCGCTTCCTTCTCCAGATAAATGATGTGCGCCCCGTCATCCTCCAGCCCCAGCAGCGTGTCGGAATACTGTACCGGAAGGCTGGACAGATCGTCCCAGATCTCGAACCGGTATCCGTACGCGAGCAGCAGCGCGAGCTGATTGTTGGGATACGCCTCCAGCAGTTTGCGGAGCAGGGCTTCCGTTTCTTCCGGAGCTTCGCAGTCTGTAGAAACTTCAAAGAACCCGATAAGATTTGCGGGAACTTCTGCGGCTGTTTTTTTGATTGTCACTTCATAAAGCAGGCGCAGCGCTTCCCCTCTGCTGATGGATTCCCGTCCAATATCCTCCCGGCCGATCAATCCGGTTATGAGCATTGCGGTCGTTCCGGCGTCCAGATCAGAAGCAAACCCATAGTTATAGGCGGTATAGGTTGTAATCCCGGCAGTCTGCCAGATACTGTTGTAAATCAGGGCCGGCAGCGAAGCGGCGGACGGCCCGGTGCCGCTGGAACTGCCTGCCTCCACACAGGCGGAAATTACATTTTCGGACAGCCCCTCCATGCGGGACAGGATGCCGGTCCACTCCTTCAGCGTTATTTCGGACTCGGGCAGTCCGCTGTCTGCGCTGGTAAGAATTTTCTGATCCGCAAAGTACTTTACGGCCTCATAATACGGGGATTCTTCTGTGTTCTTCATGTCAAATTCTCCTTTTATGATTCAGATGATTGTTCAAAAAAATTTATGGTATAAGGGCTATCCTTAAAATGCCTGTGCGGAATATATGAGATTCAGACCGGCTTTTTCAGCCTGCTCCCTCTGCAGTGCAGCATCAGAAATGATATACTGTTTCCCGTCTTTGATATATTTTGTGCCGGTCTGAAAGAAATCGAAGTCTATCCTGCGCTGCCGGCAGAACTCCCTGAGCGACAGAACCCACTCATGGCGGATGGGCCTGGCGTCAGGACCGCTTTCGCCGGAGCATCCGATCCTTTCTATTTTGGACATATGCTTGTCCGCAAACAGCCCAAGATTGATTTCCTCCAGCATGGGGGCGCAGATGACGCCTCTGTGTTTCAGAGGGAGGGCTGCAAGAACCGGGATGCGTTCAGCCGCCCTGACTGTGTTTTCGCAGGTGGCGCTGATCATTACGTTGTCCCAGCCGCCGCCCCAGTCGGAGGGCAGCCGTTCCGCTGCCAGTTCCGGGCGTTTGGTAATGATATGATAGTACAGGCTCCGTCTGGCCCGCATCTGTTCCCAGGCGGCCTCCCTCCATGCGTCTGCTTCCGGCAGAAAAAAGTCAGAAGACAGGGATACCATTACCAGAGAACCGGATTTGACTTTATACAGTTTCTGCCTGTCCTTCTTTGTCAGAAGATTGAACCTGGTTTTGTTTGGATGGATATCCTTCGGGTCTACGCCGTATTCCCGGTCCTGCTGGTACATATAGCAGTTCAGGCATCCTTCCGATACCTTGACGCACCCATGCCAGGGATTCCACATAACTCTGTCCATCGTAATGTTCTCCGTTTGCTGCTGTATTTGGTTTAGAATTCATTATATAATATGCTCTTTAGAGATATAATATCAAAGAGTCAGGAAGATATTGCGGTAAAATTTTTCTTTTCCCCTATATCTTGTATGTCAGCAGGCTGCCGCCTGACTCGGTATACAAAAAAGGACAGGTGCGCTGTTTTGCACCCGCCCTTCTGTCGTTCCGTTCCGCAACACTGCAAATTCAGCTCTTCAATACCATATCTTCTTATTTAATTTATATGAAATATTATAGCATTTTTAAGCCGTTTTGTCAATCATTTTTGGCGGTTTTTCCGGGATTTTTTATAATCTTTTATTGCTTTTGGCTCTGTCTTATGCTTCAGGCACAAGCGAAAATATCACAGCCC
>CAMWSZ010000275.1 GCA_947177005.1 uncultured Clostridia bacterium
TTGCTGGCGGTAGGGATCGCCAAGCCTGCAATTGTTCTCCAATATGTGCTGGAAACCCTGCTGATTGCAGCGGCGGCTTTCCCGCTGGCCTATCTGTCCAGCAGGCAGGCGGCTGGCGCACTGGGAACACTGTTCGATAAAGCATCTGAATACATCATCGTTACGCCGGGACATTTCGTGCTGGTCACTGGCGTGGGCAGTATTCTATTGGTGGCAGCAGTGTTGGTATCCTGCATCCCGGCCATGCGGCTGAAGCCGAAAACTATCTTGTCGCAAATGGATTAATTTAATGTAGAAGTGAGGTAATCCTATGAATATTATGGAAATTCAAAATGTGCAATATGCCTATGACGACAAAAAGAAAGTCTTAAAGGGCATCAACGCCCAAATGGAGCAGGGCAGGATGTACGCCATCCTCGGCCCCTCCGGGTGCGGGAAAACCACTCTGCTGTCCCTGTTGGGCGGCCTGGACAGTCCCACCAGTGGTCAGATTCTGTACCAGGGCGAGGACATTGCAAAGACCGGCCTTGCCGGTCACCGGCGCAGTCATGTGGCGTTCATCTTCCAGAGCTACAATCTGATCGACTACTTAACGCCGATGGAGAACGTAGCCCTGACCTCCAAGCTGCCGCCTCTGCCCATCCTGGAACAGTTGGGTTTGACCGCAGAAGAAGCGACGCGCAATGTATTGAAACTGTCCGGGGGCCAGCAGCAGCGGGTGGCCATTGCCCGCGCCCTGGCCAGTGATGCACAAGTGATCCTGGCAGATGAACCGACAGGCAACCTGGATGAAGATACTGCTACAGAGATCACAGCTATTCTCAAGAATGCGGCCCATACCTCTGGAAAATGCGTTGTCATTGTGACGCATTCCAATGAGCTTGCAAAAGAGGCTGATGTGATTTTCCGGCTGCGGAAAGGCGATTTGCAGATTGCTGATGTCTCTGATACGGAGAACCATAAGAAAAAGTAAAATCAACGATATTCCTCCTGCGGCGGTTTTGAAGATTCAAAGCCGCCGATTTTTTACGCCACTCACTAAAATACAAACAATAAAGTGTAGGCAGCATATACTTTTATTAAGAGACAGGTTGATTTGCGAACAGCAAAAGGTGTCTCCGCACGGGATATGAGTTTGTCTATTGGACAAAGTCCTGGCTATATCAATAATATCGAGAGCGGTGTCAACTACCCATCCATGACAGCCTTTTTCTATATCTGCGACTACTATTCTGGCACTTGCTGTCATTCATAACGGTGTAAAATCTGGTCTGGAAAACAGCCTGTACAGTTCCTGTCGATTGGAAATGTGACATTTTTGATAGATGTTAGCAATGTGCCGGTAGACCGTAGAGACACTGATGCTGAGACGCTGACCGATAAGAGCCGGTGTAAGGCCGTCCATCAGGAGACCCACAATCTCTGTCTCCCGCGAAGTGAGAAAATAAGCCTGTCTGAAGGACTGGAGCGGGACGGGTGCGGCATTCGCCTCCAGCAGCAGGTCAATGTGATAGTTCTCCAGTAGCGGTTGGATCTTTTTAATTATTTCGACTTCCCGGTAGGTGAAGGGGACATCCTGCATCCGGTCCAGCACGATGATACTGCGGATGCAGTTCTCCTGATCGCTGAAGCCGATGCCCAAGCTATGGTAGAGGCAGAGCGCGCGCACATAGTCGTCCACAAAGAGGCCTTTGTCCTCCGTCTTCCCATCCAGATCATACCAGTAGTTCTGTGCGTACACCTTTTCTTTCTGCGACAGGCGCATAGGTTCTTTCAGAGAGTATTTGCTGAAGACTAGGTCGTTCTCATAATAGTACATAAAATCCTTCCACTGCCGCTCCTTGACGCCAAAGAGCCGGGAATCGCAGATCTTCCCCGTCCTGTCCAGGAAGAGTACCCGTGCTTGGTCGTAGGACACCAGACTAGAGATCTCCTTGACCAGCTGACTGCAAAAGTCAGACTGCGTGCGCTGGGAGCCGCAGCGGAGCAGAATTTGATAGACCCGCTCTATCTGTTTTTTTGATTGATCCACAGGCATAGCTTTTCAACTCCAGAAAACACAAGACGGCACTTGGCATCCATCATAGGAATACATAAAAATATGTAAGCCCAAACGAGCCTGCTTACATATTTTTATGTATTCCATTCTAACACGCTTTTGTTAAAATGTAAATAGAAGCAGACAAGAATTCGACTTTCATTCATATATTTTGACAAGGAGGATCACTATGGCAGAAACACAGCAGAGACAAATCGACCCAGAAGCTCTGTCCCGCATGAATGCGGCAAAGGTAACGCCCTTGCAGGATATCTTCGTGAACTGTATGAAGGGCAAGGTAGCCTTGGTCAGCGGTGGTGCCTCTGGCCTGGGTTACATGGTGGTGAGCCGGCTGTGTGAGGCTGGTGCGAAGGTGGTCATCGCCTCCCGAGGCGAGGCCAGAGCCCAGCGGGCCTTGGAGGATTTCAAGGCCAGGGGTTACGAGGTCAGCTGGGTGCAGACAGACGTATCCAAGGTAGCCTCCTGCTATGGGGCGGTGGACTACGCCACAGCCACCTACGGCGGATTAGACGTGCTGGTTACCTGCGCGGCAGGCTGGTCCAGCTACTCCTATCTGGATCTGCCGGAGGAAGTGTATGACCGGGTCATGGATACGGACCTGAAAGGCAGCTATTTCCTGGGACAGGCCGCCGCCCGTTACATGGTAGCCAACAAGGTCAAGGGAAAGATTGTTTTCATCTCCTCAGCGGCCCATTTGGGTGAAGGTCCCAAGGGCATCGGCATGAACAGCTATTACGCGGCGGCAAAGGCCGGTGTGGTAGCTATGACCAAGACCGTGTCTGGGGAACTCCGGCAGTACGGCATTAACGTTAATTGCGTGGCTCCCGGCGGGATGCTCAGCGCCGGAGTATTTACCGAAGGCACGGAGGCATTCTCACTGTACGGACCGGAGTATAAGGCAGTTCGCGACTCCCACGGGGCGGGTTCCCCGGATGCCACACCCCTGGCTATGAATCCGGACGAGGTGGCCCTGGTGGTCTTCGCTATGTGTACGCCCATGGCCAACTTCATGCAGGGCGAGACTGTGGACGTTAACGGCGGTACTCTGATGATCACACAGGAAAGGCCGTTCAGCTTCACGGTTGAGGGCTGTGTCCCTGGTCCTAAAAAAGACTGATTGCGTTTTCAAAATCAATTAAATATAAAAGGAGAAATACCATGGCTGCTGAAGTAGATATCAAGAAGAGCGATATTCCGATGTCCCCTGTGAAGAAGGGCCACACCACCGTCTGGCATCTCCAGAAGATGAAGGACGAGGGCAAGAAGATCTCCATGGTGGGTACCGCCTATCTGGACCCCGTGTTCACGATGATGTGTGAGAAGGCCGGCGTGGACTTGGTTCGCTATACCGCGCCCGGTGAGAACAGCGAGATGCGTGCCCAAAATATCCACTGGTGGACCCGGATGCAGAAGAAGATGGCCCCCAACATTTGCCTGAATGCCGTCATGCAGACCCAGCAGTACGCCGATAAGACCATCGCTGTCCAGGAGGCTTCCCGGCTGCTGGCAGATGGCGCGGACTGCGTCATGCCTATGGGCGTTACCAACGAGGTACTGAAGGCTATGGCGGACAACAACATTGCCGTGTTCGGTCATGTGGGTTGTCTTTCCGGCTGGCAAACGAACAACGTAGGCGGATACCGCCGCACTGGTGTCACTGCCGAAGATGCCATGAAAGTGTTCCGCAAAGCCTATGAATACCAAGAAAACGGCATGATCGGCATGACCATTGAGATGACCAGTCGTGAGTTGACCAATGCCGTGGCCAAGCATCTGCGTATCCCTGTTGTGGCTGTTGCCGCCGGCGGTGCCGCAGACGGTTCCGAAATGGTCATCTTCGACCTGTTTGGTTTCATTCCGCCCCAGACCATGTCCCAGCACGCAAAAACCTATGCCAATGTGATTGGCAGCTGCATCCAAGGCGCCGCCACATTTGACCAGGAGGTTAAGAATGGCATCTATCCTCCCGCCGATAACGGTTGGAGCATGGACGAGAAGGAACTGGATAAGTTCATGAACCTGTTGGAGCAGAATTATTGATATATTAGGATACTGGCGGATATTTTCCCTCACAGCAGCTATTACTTCCTAGGCTTTACGCTTGGAAGTAATAGCTGCTGTACGTATGGCTGCTATCATGATTTGGTTACTTGGACGGCCTCTCAGTATTTTTCACACAAGGCTTAATCTATCACTTGTATAATTTTATCCGTAGCCCTGAGGATTTGCTCATCGCTGGAAATTGTGGGTATTCCGTCACCATCCTGTACGCCATAGTGTCCAAATCCGGCATGACAGCCGCCATCAATCACCACTTCCGTTGCGTCTGCCGGAAGGTTAGGCCGGTATTGTTCGTATTTTTCCATATCCAGCACACCGTCCTCCGAGCCGTACACGGACAGCACCGCCAGCCCGGACTGGGATAGGTCCTGTGTGGAGTAAGCCGCCAGCAGCACCAGTCCGTCCAGCTGACCGGCATGATCCGCTGCGTAGGAGGCTGCCATAGCGCCGCCCAAAGAGTGTCCGCCTATGTACCAGTGTCCGATTTCCGGGAACTGTTCCTGGATGCCGTCTGCTCCATTGACATTGAATACTGCCAAATTGCAGGGCATATGAATCAGGACACACAGCACCTGCCGTTCCGCACAGGTGCGCAGCAGCGGCGCGTAAGCGGTGGGTTCCACCTTTCCGCCGGGGTAAAAGATAAAACCCGCCAGAGGTTCCTCCGGGGCAAACACCGTAACGCCATCCATCAGCTCATAGACAGATACTGTCTCGGCGGAAGCCATAGCCTGAACAGCAGCAGG
>CAMWSZ010000276.1 GCA_947177005.1 uncultured Clostridia bacterium
ACTAATGGGCGATACAAACAAAAACAGCGGCGTGAACAAGTCTCCAAGTTTACGCCGCTGTTTATATGGGTTACAAATTTTCCGTTAGTTTTTGATAGAGCTTCATCAGCCTTTCAGATGGACAGCCACTGTTCCAGAGAAAATGTGCCAGTTGCGATCAGCCCGCTGACTGCGGCCCCAAAAGCCGCTTCTTCCTCATTCTGTTCAACCTCTAATGGCATACCAAAACGCTCCCTAAGAATGTTTTGGAGCGCCCCGTTTCTGCGGACACCATTACCGGAGGCAATCAGCTTACTTTTTGAGATTCCTGTTCCAGTTTGGATATTGACATACAAGTCATAAAGTTCCTGTGCCATACCATTCAACACGCCGCGTACTATGGAAGCCGGGTGGAAGTTGGCTACACGGATGCCCTCAATGGCCCCGGTTTGATTCGGGTCTTCCCGTGTCCCTGCAAAAGTAGTCCTTACTTTCCAAGCTTCCGTCTGATCAGACTGCTGTTCCAGCAGGCGCTTCATAACTTCAAACTGAGGCACATCCGGCGCACCGGCTGCTGCCGCATATTCGCGGAAGAAATTTTCCAATGCTGCGAAAGCATCGCCCCCACAGATCGTGGCCCCGACTAATAGAAAACAATTTTGGGTCAGAGGCCGAGACTCGATGCCAGAACCTTCATAACGTTGAGTGGAGAGAACCGAAATTTGTGCGCCAGTGCCGATGTTCACCAGAACCGAATTCTCACCGTCAGTGACAGAACCGATATAGCTCGCCTGATTGTCCCCCAGCGAACCGCTGACTGGGATACCGCGATACACTCCCAACTGCGTGATTTCCGAGGTAACCGTTGGCAGCATTGACAAGTCCATCCCCGTGGCTTCCGCAATGTCTCTCCTAAAGTCCTTAGCGACTGGGTCATAGAGCCCCATTCCGGCAGCCTGACTGATATGAATCAGCGGACGGCTCCTTCCTGTCAAGGCCATTCCAAGATAGTCGGCAATCGTACAGAAAGAAACTGCTTTGGCGGGAACAAGTCCCTTTTTAACATGATAAAGATGTGTAACCATGCCGTAGCCTTTAGCGGCTTTTACGCCATAGTCTTCGGACAAAACTGCGCAAAGAGTTCTGCCGTCAAAGTCCGGCAGATTGCCCCGCCCATCCTGCCAGGTGTAGAGCGGGCTGGCTGCGTTCCCGTCTTTGTCAACATAAATAATGCCGTGCATCTGGCCTGTCAGACCAATAGCAGCAATATCGCTGTATGCGTTCAGGATTTCTTCCAAGACTTCACGAACACGTTCAAGAATCAACGGTACGTCCTGGATGCGTTCCCACGGATTTCCCGTTGGAAGAAAGCTTCCATTTTTAACCGTGTATTTTCTCTCCACAGTATAGCTATGGCAATCCATAACTACAACGCTGATGGTGGTTGTTCCAATATCAATACCAATACTTTTCATAGCTTATATCTCCTTGAGTTTAACGTAGAGTCGAAATTTGCAAAAGAACATCGTAAAGCACCCCCACCAATTCGCTGGCTTGCAGGGAGATTTCCAGGCAGTGAAATTCCTTTTCCAACTCCTCCAGCTTGAGGAATAGATTTTGGATCAGTATACTACATTTTGTTGTTTCCATGAGTGGTCAGGGACTGAAATTTGTGGTATGATGCAGGAGAGCGGGAACACATTAGGGCTATAGGAAGCCAACAACGCGCTTCCGGGGGCCTTTCCATATGGCAGATAACAGGCTATAAAATATCGAGACTCAAAAATACGGAGGCTGCTATGACGGACAAAATGCTGGCCCGGCGGAAGCGGGTCTGTGAGATTATCGAGGTGGGCCGCGACCGGGACTGGGCCAGCCGCTTATACGATTTGATTAACGCTTTGGTTATTGTCATCAATCTGGTCACCAGCATTCTGTACACTTTTGATGAGATCAGTGCCAAATACGGGGCGCTGTTGCTCTCTGTGGAAGCGATCACTGTTGTTTTTTTTGCGGTGGACTATTTCCTTCGGCTATGGACGGCCCCTGTTCTGCATCCTGAGTTGTCCGCAGTCAAAGCGGAGGTGAAATATGTCACATCCTTTAGTGGAATTGTGGACCTGCTCTCGTTTCTGCCCTATTACCTGCCTGTGTTTTTCCCAGCCGGGGCAGTGGCTTTCCGCATGTTCCGAGTTATGCGCATTTTCCGCTTGTTCCGTATCAATGCCTATTATGACTCCCTTAACGTCATTACCGAAGTCATTGCCAGCAAGCGCCAGCAGCTCATGTCTTCCGTATTCATCATCCTGATCCTTATGCTGGCCTCCAGCCTTTGTATGTACAGCTTGGAGCACGAGGCACAGCCAGAGGTCTTTACGAATGCTTTTTCCGGCATTTGGTGGTCTATGTCCACCCTGCTCACGGTAGGCTACGGGGATATCTATCCCATCACCACCTTGGGGAAGCTGTTTGGCATCGGCATTGCCTTTTTAGGGGTAGGTATGGTGGCTATCCCTACCGGCATCATATCCGCCGGGTTTGTAGACCAGTATTCCCGGATCAAGCGGCTCAGCGAGTATGCGAACGAGGCGGATATCCATTTCATCAAGGTTTCTTTGTCCAAGAAGGATCTCTGGGCGGGACAGACCATTCAGGGTCTAGGTCTGCCTACTGGCATCATTGTAGCCGCGATCCAGCGGGAAGGAAAGATTGTGGTTCCCCGCGGCAATGTAGAGCTGCATCCCGGCGACACGTTAGTCCTGGGGGCTAAATCCTTGGGAGACGACAAACATATCGACTTGAAGGAGATGGTACTGCGCAGACAAAACCCATGGAATGGCCAGCACATTCGGGACCTGGATATTTCCCGCCAGACCATTATTGTCATGGTGCGGCGAAAGGGGAACATCCTCATCCCCAGCGGCGACTTGGTCCTCAAGGAAGGGGACAGCATCATCCTTTACACCCAGAGTCACTTGCGGGACGCCACTACCATCGAAGTATAGGGCACGCGTTGCCCACAGAGTGACTGCCTACCTTTGAATAATTACGGTGATTGTGAAGAACAAGGGACGGACCGGATGAGCCGTCCCTCGCGGCGCGTCTTTCGCTCAGATTTTGTGCAAATACCGCAGTTTTATTTTTGTTTTTCTTCCAATTTCTTTAAGACTTCTTGCAACAGAACATCTGTAACATGCAAAATTGCCTGTATTTGCTGCCTTGCCGCGTGTTCATAATGGATGCCACAGGCCACCGTTACAGCACAACTGCGTTCAGTGGAGATGCGGGTGGCAGCGGATGCCGGGAATGGTGATGACATCCCGGTCCCCCTGGAAGCGGGTATTCATTGCCCAGAGGACATCGTTGGTATCAAAAATATCAACATCCTCGTCCACCAGGATCACATGTTTCAGCTCCGGGAAGGCGGAGAATGCCAACAGAGCGGCTTGGCGCTGTTTGCCCTCATCGGTATGAACCGTCTTCTTACATTGCAGGATGACCATGTACTTACCACCACCGGCGCGATGGCTGTAGCAATTGAGCACTTTGCCGGGGAGGGCCTTGTCGATCATGCCTAATATGCTGGCCTCAGTAGGGATGCCCGCCATGTTGACATGTTCCTCGCTGGGACCGATGCAGGTCTGCATGATGGGATTTCTGCGATGTGTGACGGCCTTGACCTTCAGCAGCCAGCACTCATGGCTGGCCGGGCCATTGTAACCGGGAAATTCCGGCATGGCATAGCTTGTATGGGAATTTTGGTCCTCGACCACATGGCTACTGCCAGGCAAGATCTCGCCCTCAATGACATACTTGGCATTGGCGATGGCATGTTCATGGATGGAGATGCATTTCACCAGTTCTACTGGGCACTGCCGCAGCGCACCGGCAATGGACAACTCGTTAAAGCCCAAAGGCGTTGTAGGCGGCTCAAAGCAGCATAAGACTTCAACGGCGGGATCCACGCCGATGGAGACAGAGATTGGCAGGGATTGTCCCAGTTCGGTGGCGCGCTCCGCCATAGCCCCAATGTGACGGGACCCAGGCTGGAGGAAGATGGACAGTTCATCCTTGGACTGGACGCACATGCGGTGAATGGTCACGTCGCTGAGTCCGGTATCCGGATGCGTGGCGTAACACATACCCAAGGTAATATAGGGGCCAGCATCCAAAGGGGTGTTGGTCGGCGCGGGAAGCAGCTTAAAGAGGTCGAAGCCGGGATCAGAGGCCAAGTGGACCACCTCCTGGGCGGGGGCAGGGCCTTCCACAACCACAGGCGGGACAGGGTTGGCGGCACATAACTGGACCAGATGTCCCAGTTCCTCTTTTTTGCAGCCAAACAGATAGGCGACCCGCTCACGGCTGGCTAATACGCCGATAGCGACCGACGTGCCGGGGTGTCCCTTGATGTTTTTAAGAGCATAGCCGGGCCGTCTACAGTGGTGGGCCGCCTCACGGTGCCGCCCGCACCCACATAGCGATATATACCGGAAAGCTCTGCGGCAGGGTCTACCTCGACACTGGTTTCAATTAGCTGGCCTGGGGTATTGCGCAGCACATCCAGAGCAGTGCGCAAATCTAAATCTCAGTTCTGTGATCGAGCTGTTCCATAGTTTTCATAAAAATCCTTCTTTGCGAATATTTCTTATTACAGCATATACTTTGAAGAACAGATATCTTTTTTCTTTTGTGTTGATAAACGGCTATAAAATTTCTTCTTCGTCAAATCGATCAACAACCGGGAATTGATCTGTCTTCTTTTTTATCGGAACGGTATCTTTTCAAATTCACAATAAATGCCCCAATCCATACCCCTGCACAAAGTACATTAAGAACCTGTATTCAACTATATCCCATCTGCGTAAGAGGGTATGTAAATGGG
>CAMWSZ010000277.1 GCA_947177005.1 uncultured Clostridia bacterium
GCGAGGGACTGCATACAGGTCCGGTAGGCGGCGGAGGCGGCTATGAAGACCGCAAACAGCAGCAATCCGGCAATACCGGCGGAAAACGCAGTGGTGGTATGAAACTCATCATTCTGTTGCTGGCGGTACTGCTGGGCGGCGGAGGCGGTTTGGGCGCACTGTTGGGAGGTCAGGATTCCGGACTGCCCCAGCAGGGCGTGCAGAGCAGTCAGACAGGCGGAACTGATTTGACGTCTGTGCTGAGCGGGCTGGGCGGCGGGAGCGTGTCCGCTGGCTGGCAGAGCGGCGCGAATACCGGAAAGCTCAATACAAATGTGGCGGCAGGCGCACGGGAAAAACGGACTAAATTGCTTGGAAACGGACAGGATACCGCAACCATTATGGTCTATATGTGCGGGACGGATCTGGAGTCCCGCAGCGGTATGGGCACCTCTGACCTTCAGGAGATGCTGGGGGCGGAGTTTGGCAGCAATATCAACCTGCTGGTGTATACCGGCGGCTGCAAGGGCTGGAAAAACAATCTGGTCAGCAGCACCACCAACCAGATCTGGCAGATCAAAAGTGGAGGAATGGTGTGCGTACAGGACAACCTGGGCAGCACCCCAATGACTGATCCGAACGTGCTGGCGGGCTATATCCAGTGGTGCGCGAAAAATTATCCGGCCAGCCGGTATGAGCTGATTTTCTGGGATCACGGCGGAGGCTCGATCACCGGGTACGGGTACGACGAAAAATTTGCGTCCAGCGGCTCAATGGGATTAGCGGGCATCAATGCGGCGCTGAAAAACGCCGGAGTAACCTTCGATTTCATCGGCTTCGACGCCTGCCTGATGGCTACGGCGGAGACGGCCATGATGCTGACGCCCTACGCGGATTATCTGATTGCATCGGAGGAGACGGAGCCAGGCGTAGGCTGGTACTATACTAACTGGCTCACCGCTTTCGGACAGAATCCGTCCATGCCTACCATTGAGCTTGGTCAGAAGATCGTGGATGATTTCGTGGACGTCTGCGCCCAGAAATGCAGAGGCCAGATGACAACGCTGTCGGTGATTGACCTGGCAGAGCTGGAGAAAACGCTCCCGGAGAAATTGACCGCTTTCTCCAAATCGGCCGGTCAGATGATTCAGAACAAGGAGTATCAGGCGGTATCCAACGCCCGCGCCAATACTCGAGAGTTTGCGCAGTCCAGCAAAATTGATCAGATCGACCTGGTACATCTGGCCCGCAATTTGGGCACCGCGGAGGGAAACAATCTGGCGGAGACATTGCTGAGCGCCGTAAAATACAACCGCACCTCCTCCAATATGACCAACGCTTACGGCATCTCTATTTATTTCCCCTATCGAAATGTTGCCACTGTGAGTAAAGCGGCCGCATCTTATGAGCAGATCGGAATGGATGAGGAGTATACGAAGTGCATTAAACAGTTTGCCAGTCTGGAGGTCAGCGGTCAGGCGGCGTCCGGCGGTACGGCCTCACCGCTGCCCTCCCTGCTGGGAATGCTCGGCGGCGGCACCGGTGGGGACACGGAAGCGATTTCCCAGCTGCTGGGGGCGTTTTTAGGCGGAGATTTCGGACGAATCGCCGGCCTGAATGAAGAAAATACCGATTTTTTGACTGAAAAGGCAATGAGTCAGGAGGATGAAATCCAGTATCTGTCGGAACACTGCTTTGATCTCAGTGCGCTGGTATGGATTGATAACGGTTCAGGGACGCCGGTGCTCAAGCTGCGCGAGGAGCAGTGGGAGCTGGTGCAGGCGCTGGACCTGAACGTGTTCTATGACGACGGCGAGGGCTATATTGATATGGGTCTGGACAACATCTATGATTTCGACAGCGGCGGCAATCTGCTGGGCGTCAACGACGGCACTTGGCTGGCTATTAATGGACAACCGGTAGCCTATTATCATACCTCCACCGTAGACGACGGCGAGAACTATACAATTAACGGATATGTACCGGTTCTGCATAATGGACAGCGTGCGGAACTGCTCCTGGTATTCGACAATGCGAATCCCTACGGTTTTGTTTCCGGCGTGCGCGCTGTATACGCAGAGGGGGAGACCGATACCGTGGCAAAAAATGACACCGGGCTGCAGCCCGGCGATACCTTGGAATTTTTGTGCGATTACTACAGCTATGACGGCAGTTATCAGGACAGCTATTTGACCGGCGAGCCGGTCACTGTGACAGACACCGCGCTGACTGTCAGCAACGTCCCGTTGGAGGGAGGCGTCCTGAATGCCACATACCGTTTTACGGACATCTATAATCAACACTGGTGGACCCCGGCGATTCCATGAAAATTCTATATGGAACAACTAATCAGGCCAAACTGGAATCCATGCGGCGGGTGACGGAACCATTGAGTATCGAACTGCTCAGCCCGCAAGATTTGGACCTGCCACTGCCCGAGATCGAAGAAACCGGAAAAAACCCGTTGGAAAATGCAGTAATAAAAGCAAAAGCATATTACAGAACCTTTTCCATGCCGGTATTTTCCTGTGACAGCGGACTGTATTTTGAGGATTTGAAGGAATCTTTACAGCCCGGTACTCACATAAGGAGGGTAAACGGGGCAGAATTAACAGATGAAGAGATGATTGCATACTATTCCAGCCTAGCGAAAACACACGGCGGCAGCTTAACAGGCAGATACCGGAATGCGATCTGCCTTGTAGTGAATGATACGCTTTGCTTTTCAAGTATGGACGAATCTCTTTCCTCGGAGCCGTTTCTGCTTGCTAGTGAAGCGCATCCAAAACGTGAAAAAGGTTTTCCGCTTGATTCTCTGTCCGTTGAGATTTCTTCCGGCAGATATTACTATGATATCCAAGAAAGATCTTTGTCTCAATCGGCGCAGGGATTCCGGGCATTTTTTGAAAAGGTGCTAGCTGAGCTTATTAAATAAATCCGGTCTTTTTTCGAGAGACGGATCAGAATTTGTTAGATATTGGGTCTGTTTTAGGAGGCGAGGGAAAAATGCTGGAAAAAAATCAACTGCACACAGTGGAGCTCACTGGTTATACCGCCGGGGGATTGAGCATAGCCCGCATCAACGGGCAGGTGGTGTTTATTCACGGCGGCGTACAGGGCGAGGTGTGTGTGATACGGATTCTCAAGGTGCTGAAAAATACCGCTTTTGCCCGTGTGGAGGAGATTTTGCAGAGAAGCGCGGACCGTCAGGACCCCGGCTGTCCCCACTACCCCGCCTGCGGGGGGTGCGACTTCCGGCATGTGTCCTACGCTGGGGAGCTGGCCGCAAAGCGGCAGCGCGTACAGGACGCCCTGCACAGAATCGGAGGCACGGACTTGGAACCGGAAGAAATTTTGGGTTGTGCGGAAACGGACGGCTATCGGAACAAATGCCAGTTTCCAGTAAGCGCGGCGGGGGAACTCGGTTTTTTCCGCGCACGCAGTCATCAGGTCGTCCCAGCCTTGGACTGCCGTCTGCAAACGCCGCAGGCTAACGCTATAGCCAGTGCAGTGCAGGAATATTTACGGGTGTATCAGGTCCCTGCCTACAACGAAAAAACGGGAAAAGGACTTTTGCGGCATCTCTATGTCCGGACTAACCGCCGGGGACAGGCACTGGTGTGTCTGGTGGTCAACGGAGGTACCCTGCCGGAGGAAGCCGCGCTGACGGAACGCATCCGCACAGCCTGTCCGGAGACGGTTGGAATCGTGCTCGGCAAAAACACGGCGGCTACCAATGTGGTACTGGGAAATACGTTCCGTACCGTCTGGGGGAGCAGTTTTTTGGAGGATACTTTGTGCGGTTATACGTTCCGGCTGTCGGTGCCCTCGTTTTATCAGGTCAACCGGAATCAGGCGGAACGGTTATATGAGAAAGCGGCGGAATTCGCTGGCCTTACAGGCCGGGAACGTGTATTGGATCTGTACTGCGGGATTGGGACAATCTCGCTTGTCATGGCCCGTAACGCCAAACAGGTGCTGGGAGTAGAAGTGGCAGCGGAGGCGGTGTTGGATGCGAAGGAGAACGCCCGAAGAAACAATATAACAAATGTGTCATTCCGTCAGGGCGACGCCGCAGACGCTGCCGGATTTGGCTGGGTTCCGGATGTGGTGGTGGTGGACCCGCCCCGGAAAGGGCTCAGTCCGGAAACAGTACAGGCGGTGGCGTCGATGGAGCCGGAACGGATCGTATATGTCTCCTGTGATCCCGGCACCCTCGCCAGAGATGTAGCCCGCTTCCGTGAACTGCGGTATCAGGCTGTACGGTGTGTTGCGGTAGATATGTTTCCCAGAACACAGCATATAGAGACGATTGTTTGCTTAGGTAGGGAATTAGACCGAGTGAGCCAACATATCTACCTAGACTACGAACCATCGCCGGACATGAAGATCCCGCGCAATCCGACATACCCGGAGATCAAGGCGTGGGTACTGGAGAACCACGGCCTGAAAGTCTCTCCTCTGTATATCTCCCAGATCAAGCGGAAGCACGGCTTGCCTGCCGACGAGAGCTACAACAAGCCGAAATCTGAGGATGCGAAGGCCTCGCCGCAATGCCCGCCCGAAAAGGAAGTTGCCATCGAGGCCGCGCTGAGGCACTTCGGGCTAATCCCTGAAAATTAACGCCGATAAGGCAACGCAAAATTGACCTGTCCGCTGTCCAATGCGGGCAGTATGGAACACGGGCCGACTCCCTTTCGGAATCGGCCCGTGTTCTTACAATACTCTTTAATCGTTTCCATTCATGTGCCTGCTCGCTGCCATTCTCTAATCCGTTACGCGTCAATTCCTACGGATATCCACGGCCCCGCAGAAGATATGCCAAGCTGATATCCGACGGGGATGGAAGAAAAGTGGGTAGGCCCGGTATACGGCTGGGC
>CAMWSZ010000278.1 GCA_947177005.1 uncultured Clostridia bacterium
CGTTATTGACCATTTTCGCCTTTT
Organism: uncultured Clostridia bacterium; assembly: GCA_947177005.1. Lineage (GTDB taxonomy): Bacteria > Bacillota > Clostridia > Oscillospirales > Oscillospiraceae > Pelethomonas. The sequence continues at coordinate 25 of CAMWSZ010000278.1, forward strand.
CTTCACCGAATTCAATAAAGCGTTCCATTTGCCGCTTAAAGCACTCAGCATTGTGGCCGATATCCTCTTTCGTCAACATTTTCCGCATATCGGTCCGTCCGGACGGATCGCCGATCATCGTTGTACCGCCGCCAATCAGTGCGATAGGTTTGTTTCCAGCCATTTGCAGGCGCTTCATCAGCGTCAGCGCCATAAAATGGCCTGCGGTAAGGCTGTCAGCCGTACAGTCAAAGCCGATATAGAATGTGGCTTTCCCGGCGTTAACCATTTCCCGGATCTCATCCTCATTAGTTACCTGAGCAATCAGACCGCGGGCAACCAATTCTTCATAAAGCTGCATAAAATCGAGTCTCCTTAAAATAATAATTTTTGTGGTTTAAAAACCAATCTGCTGTGCCTCTTTCCGTCCGCGGATCACATTATACCCCACCACGGATAATATTACGATGACAGCCCCCGCCACAGACAACGGTCCCACCTGTTCATGATAAAATACCGCTACCAAAATTGGATTCAAAACCGGTTCGATTCCGGAAATCAGCGAAGCGGTCACCGCAGGCGTTGTACGCAGACCGATGCACATCAGCACATAGGCCAGGCCCACCTGAAACGCGCCCAGAATCACAACGCTTCCAATGGCAGCCGGTGTAAACTCCGTTTCCCGCAACAAAAACGGAAAACCAAGAATCACGCTGAGAAAATCGCCCCAGAATACGGAAGAAATAGGGTCAGCGTCCGGTAGATCGTTCAGCAGGAACACCCCCGCATATGTGACTCCGGAAATCAACGCCAGAATATTTCCCAGCATACCGCCCATTTCCAAACTCTCCATAAAAAAGCAGACGACGCCCACCAGCACCAATATACACACTCCGATATCCAGCTTCTGCGGCTGTTTTTTCCAGAAAATTATCGACAGAACAATCACAAAGACCGGCGCTGTAAATTGCAGAACGATGGTATTTGCGGCGGTTGTCAGCTTATTCGCCAGTGAAAACAACACATTTGTCCCACAGACGCTGGCCATTCCCAAAACAATCCAACGGTTGAAGCGCAGTTTATGGCGGCTGAACAGCAGATAGAATCCTACTACCACCATTGCCACCATATTTCGGGCGCTGTTAATGCTCATCCCATTCCACGGGATGACCTTGATACAAAGGCCGCCGATACTGTACAGAACAGCGGCAAAAAAGACGCACAGTGTCCCGCGCCGGCGTTCTGCGGAAGAAATCTCTTGTCGCTGCAAAAAAACACCCCCTGTCCCAGCCTCCCCAAAAGGAAGCAAAATGGACAGAGGGCGAAAAGTTCGCGGTACCACCTCTGATTCACCGTCTCCTCACGGAAAACGGTCTCAGGAAGTCCCTGAAGGATTTCCGGCGCTGTATCGGGCGCACCCGGCGGAGCCTACTGCAAAAACGGTTCAGTCCGCTGCTCCAGGATGTATTCACGCCGCCGCTCTCTCCCCTTCTCACCGCCCAGGGGCTCTCTTTGCAGGACACAGCTGCGCTACTTGTTCCTTTCATCGCATTGACGAGTATAATATATAAAAACGGCGTTGTCAAGGTTCTTTTGAGGAAAAGTAGATTGTCTCCTTGCTTTCTACATAATCCTGCTCCACTCAGCGCTTCCGAATCAAAGAGCAGATTTCTCTGCGGACGCTTTTGATGTCAGGGTGAGGGCAGATACAGCGCTTGAGGATATCCCCGCAAAGCGGTATGGGCTGGTCTCATTTTTCAGAGGGGCTGACACAGGATCACATCCTCTTTTTATCATCTGCCGCCGGGTTATCTATGAGTGTCCCGTCCTCCCCAAAGCGAGAACCATGACAGGGGCAATCCCAGCTGTGTTCGGCGGCGTTGTACTTCAAGGCGCAGCCCATATGGGGACATCGGGGAACGGTGGGGGTCAGAAGCCCCAGAACGGACTCCAAGCCGTTTACCGCCAACTGAGGCCGGAGAACCGTCCGTAAGGGAGAAAACGCCTCCCCATAAGGGCTGTCCCGCCCGAGAACCAAATCTGTTAGGATCCCGGCAGCTGCCATGGCGGAGGTCATGCCCCACTTGTTGAAGCCTGTAACCACATAGAGTCCGGCTGTATGCCTGGAATATGGTCCAATATAAGGGACTCCGTCCAGTGTCATACAATCCTGCGTTGCCCAGCGGGCCGTCTCCCGGGCGCCGGGATAGTGCCGCCGGGCGAAACGCTCCAGCTCACGCCATCCACCACCCTGTTTGCCAGTCCGGTGACTGCCGCCGCCCAAGAGCAGCATGCCGCCGTAATTCCGGAAAGACAGCCCCTTTTCCTCCTCATCCAGATACATTCCCTCTACATCAGGAGCGTTTTGCAGAGCCAGCACATAGGAGCGGTCTTGGTACAGCTTCAGGAAATAGCCGCCATGCTTGTTGAGAATCGGAAAGTGGGTGGCGACAATGACCTTCTCCGCCAAGATCGTTCCGCCATTGGTCACCACTTTTCTTGGGCCCAGCTCCAGAACCTTGGTGTGTTCAAAAATCCGCAGCCCCTTCGCAATGGCGGCGATAAATTTTAAGGGATGGAACTGGGCCTGGCGCTCAAATTTTACTGCTCCTGCCACCGGAAAGGGAAGAGGTATGCTCCCCAAAAACTCCGCGGAGAAGCCCAACTGGTCCAGCGCCGCCAGCTCCTGCTCCAGCTTCTGCCGGTTGCCGATGGAATAGACGAAGGAGTCCTTCTCCTCAAACGCACAGTCTATGTTTCGGCATAGTGTGCGGTACTCTTCCAACGCCGCCTGATTGGCCTCCAGATAGAGTTGAGCCCGTTCAACGCCGAATTGCCGAATGAGCTTGCGGTAAATCAGGCCATGCTGGATGGTTATTTTTGCCGTGGTATTTCGAGTAATGCCACCGCAGATGCGGTCCGCTTCCACCAAGGCACAGTCCACTCCTGCCTGCGCCAGCTTATAGGCGCACAAAAGTCCGGCTATACCGCCGCCGGTAATCAGTACATCAGCTCTCACATCTGACCGGAGGGGTGCGAATTTGGGCAGATGTGCCGTTTGAATCCATACAGAGTCCATCTCATCACCTCAATGAGATTAGACTAACCGCAATCCTGTAGGATTATACCTGATGAAATCAACTTGGCGCATCCAAAGGAGTATCTTGACACGGTTATTACCGTAATCAAAGACGGCAAAACTGCCAGGACAACGCAGCTGAAAAGAGGGAATTAAGGAAAGTTCAGAGAAAAGCACATGACCTGATTGGCAGAATCCACGATGCGGACCAATATGGACGATTTCGGACGAATTTTGGGAAGCAATCAAGGAGGAAATAAAGTCCTGTTCCGGCTGTTACGGATACCTGATGACGGCATTGAGCGCACTGGTACCATCCGTTGGACAACTGGTAACCGTGTCGGCACCCGCATTTCGGGCAAATGTACCCGGACTGCCAGCGCAGTGATGCCAGATATTCCCGGCACTGTCTCTCGCTGGAAAACCTCTTTAGAAAATCTCCTAACGGAATTCCTTTTACTCTCGCGCGGTAATGTCAATGATAGCATAAGTCAGTGAAATTGTCGTAGTATTTAGAGCGCAGTTCGCCCTTGACGAATTTCCAAAGGCGCTTAATCAAATTCAGGTTTGGGCTATAAGGTGGTATGTATTGGAGCGTGATTCCCAGTTCAGCGGCAAGGGTTGTGACGGCTTCACATTTCTGGTACCTGGCATTATCCAGCACGATATGGACCGCCCAACCCGGATAGGCTATGGAAATCTTCCTCAGCATTTCACAGACTTCGGTGGCCGTGATATAAGTATCGTTAGCTACTGTCAGCACTTTCTTCGTGGCATAATCAATGGTTCCAAGCACATTGTAGCGCTTACCACCGGAAAATGTCAGTACGAACCTGCGGAATTTGCAGTAAATATACCAGCTCTATGCATCGGCAATTCACGAAGAGCAGCCTAAAACAGGAAATTTACTTTATATCATGTTAGACCGCTTTGCTGTGAAATGTAAGGTGGTCTTTTTGTGTCCAAATTCAAAATCCAATGAAAAATTTCTGGTTGGCAAACTTAACAAAACACGATTCTCTGTTTTATAATAGCAGCGGTGAAATCCACAAAGAAGGAAGCGGGCAAAAAATGCAACTTATATCAAAACTTTCTATCATGCGGTATGTTATTATAATTCCTGACAGGGGGAAAACGATTTGTTTGAATGGAATGAGACTGTACAAAAAATGATTGACTGGGTAGAAGCGCATTTGACAGAAAATCCTTCTCTTCTGGAAATGTCAAATCAGATCGGATATTCACCGTATTATTGCTCCAGCCACTTTCATGAAATCGCAGGAACGACGTTCAAACGCTATGTTGCTGGCCGTCGGCTCGCCATGGCTGCTTTGGAAATCCGGGATACGGATGCCCGCATCCTTGACATCGCAATCAAATATGGATATTCCTCCCAGGAAGCTCTGACGAGGGCTTTTATGAGTGCTTTCGGATGTACGCCGGCTATATACCGAAAAAATCCTGTTCCGATTGCCCTTTCCAGCCCAAAAGTCGTTTTCTTCCCTGAACACTATGTTGAAAAAGGAGAACCTGCTACCATGAATCGAACGATACTGACCGAAGCGCATGTCCGTGTGGAGCATATTCCGGCACACAAATACATTGGAATCTGGGATATTGACGCTGCCGATTATACTTCTTTCTGGAGGAGACATGATTGTGACAGTGTCTGCGGGACCATCAACAGCATGAGCCATGTTTCTCATCCGATTGTCAGCGGCCATACGGCGGGATGGTTCTATGAAAACGGGAGACGGGGGTAT
>CAMWSZ010000279.1 GCA_947177005.1 uncultured Clostridia bacterium
TCCTCCGCAGAGCAGCTGCCGGCGTTCATCATTTTTTTGAACTCAAAGTCGGCAGAAATAAAATCTTCCGGCCGGCGCGTAGTCTCATAAACTGCAGACAAGCGCTGCGCATAATTATCATACACAGCCTCTGTTTTCTTGAAAAGGTCATCAATTGTCACGCAATACAGTTTCGCTATTTGCGGTAGCATTGCAATGTCAGGCGAAGTCGTATTGCATTCCCACCTTGAAACGGTTTGGACGTTTACGCTTAAGATTTCCGCGACCTGTTCCTGCGTGAGATTTTTTTCTGCCTGAATTTTTTCAAGTTGTCGGAAAATATTGTATTCATGCTTTTCACCTTCGTTTTTCATATTTTTGGAAGCGAGGCTTCTGAATCAATTATACGGATTTTTTGTTGTTAAGTCCATGTCACGTTTTGTGAAGGGACTCGCAATTTCTGTTTAGTGAATGTGTTGGGAGACGGTGTCAATGCTATTATGCAAAGCTTGAAATAAAAACAGATTTGCCTTGACAGAGCTATAAGTCGTTTGCTAATATTGGGAAAGTGCGCAGCAGATCATTTCATATTATTGGTTAAGGGGGATGCTTCTATGAATCTCTTTTATACGCCGCTTCACGCAAAGACTGGGGATGTCATTCCTTTTTTTGATGAACGGACAAATCGGTTTGAAAATTTCTATTTGAAAAACTGGAATCCCGATGCGCCAAGGGATGAGATCATCCATGGCTGGCATCGCATTACCACAGAGGATAACCGGACATATACAGAAACGCCGGTCCATATCCACGGCGGAACAGGCTCTGTCATCTATGTGGACGGACTATACCATTTATTTTACTGCACTTTTGACTTCAACCCATCTGTCCAGTGGGTGCGGCACGCCACCAGCGAGGACCTTACTTGCTGGAAGGACATCCCGGAGGATACGTTCCAGGCCGATGGCAAGCTCTACCGGCTCAGTGATTGGCGGGACCCTTATGTGTTCTGGAACGAGGCTGAGGGGCAGTGGTGGATGCTCCTGGCCGCCAGAGAGAATATCTCTGTGGAACGCAACGGCTGTGTGGCGCTGTGCGTTTCGGACGACTTGAAGCATTGGCGGATTGAGCTGCCCCTCTATGCTCCCAGGGCCAATCAGGGCGCATACGAATGTCCGGATTTATTCCAGATTGGTGAGTGGTATTACCTTGTGTACTCCAACTACACCGATGGCTTTTCCACCTGCTACCGGATGAGCCGTTCGCCGAGAGGCCCCTGGCTCCGCCCTGCGGTGGATACCTTTGATGGCCGGGCATTTTACGCGGCAAAGACAGGCTTTGATGGGAAAAAACGCTATATCTATGGCTGGAACCCTACCCGTGGGGAAAATGTGTGGGACTTTGATCCGGGGAAAAATTTCGGCAAAGACTATCAGACTTGGAACTGGGGCGGCTCCATCGTAGTCCATCAAATCCATCAGCGTCCGGACGGCACCCTGGGCGTGGGACCAGTGAACAGCGTGTCGGATGCGTTTACAGCAGCATCACCTGTTACAGCCCAAGCGTTGACAGGATCATGGGAGATTAGTCCCGCGCAGGCATTCGGCTGCTCGGAAAACGGGTACGCTGCGGCAATCGGTGACAAGATTCCGGTCCAGTGCTGCATCAGGCTACAGTGCAGCTATCACGGAAACGCCGCAGGCTTTGGACTGGCCCTGCAAGTGGACGAGACTTTCAGTCAGGGATACTATCTCATGTTTGAACCTCAATATCAGCGGATACAATTCCGCTCAGGGCTGAGAATGTATGAGCAGGGTGGGCAGATGTTCCCCTACGCGGTAGAAATGGAGCGCCCCTTGCGTTTGGAGGAAGGCCGTGTTTATGATCTGGAGCTTTACATACAGGATACCATCGGCGTTCTGTATGTTGACCGTGATGTCGCATTCGGATTCCGGATGTATAATCACAGGGGAAGAAACCTTGGATTTTATGTTTCAGATGGTAACATGACAATCAACAATGCGGCCATATGGACCGAAAATTGAAATAAGTAAGAAAATCCGCAAAAACTTCTTGGCAGCCTGGTGCAGAAGTATCCAGAAGTATCTCACACTTATGCTCGGCCTTGAGCTTTTTGGAGTACCCGGCTTTGCGGTAGGCAACATACACATCACGGGTCTTTGTTTGAATATCCACCAGCAGATTCACCTTTGGCGGCTCTGCGCGGTGGATATTTTTCGTGTATTATGAAAGACCGCAAGAATAATGAAAAGTATTTTCTGATGTTTTGCTATAATGTCAGGTGAAAGGAGGGAAACCATGAACGGCCTCAAAATTGAGAACATATCAGCAGTAATCTCCTATATCGAAGCACACTTAAATGAGAAGTTAGACTTAAATACAGTCGCAAGCGCGGCCTGCTATTCCAAATATCACTTGCACCGAATGTTTACCGATATCGTTGGAATTACGCTTCACGACTATATCCAGCGCAGACAGCTGACCGAAGCGGCAAAGCTGCTGGTATTCTCAAAAAAAGCAATTATAGAAATTGCATTGATCGCGGGCTATGAAAGCCAGCAGGCATTTACTTCTATTTTCAAGGCTATGTATAAGCAAACGCCGTTGGAATACAGACAAAATGAGTTTTTTTATCCTCTGCAACTGGAGTTTACATTGAACAAAAAACCGTCCGCCCCTGATACAGTTGTACAGAAGATTTCTTATGCTGCTTTTGATGATATTCCTGACTGGATGAAATTTATCGCTCTGGTGATTGACGGTTTCCCATGTTTGGAAGAAACAGCCCACTTGGAGCAGGTAAAGCAGTATGTTGAAAAAGGGCAGGCTCTGATTATGCGGGATGGTACAGCCATCATTGGAGCCGCTGCATTTTCCCATCAGACAGGAAGTATCGACTTTTTAGCAGTTCATCCTCAATACCGTCATTATGGAGCAGCAAAGGCTTTTCTTGACTTTATGATGTGCAATTTATTTGTAGGCCGTGAAATCAGCATCACAACCTTTCGCAAGGGGGACAAAGCTGACACGGGCCAACGCGCAGCTTATAAGCGTCTTGGATTTGCTGAATCCGAACTTCTCACCGAGTTTGGCTATCCCACCCAGCGGCTGATCTTACCACCAAAATTGGAGTAAGGCGATAATGAATGATAATATCTTAGACCAAAAGTGGAGTGCAGGATCACTCTTGCGCTTCGCTTTTCCCACCATCGTAATGATGATTTTCATGGGATTATATACCATTGTGGATACGATCTTTGTGGCACAGTTTGTCAATACAGATGCGCTTTCCTCGATCAATATTGTATGTCCAGTTATCAATGTTACAGTGGGCCTGGGGACGATGATTGCAACAGGTGGAAACGCTATTGTTTCCAGAAAAATGGGGGCAGGTGAAAGTCAAGAGGCAAAAGAAGATTTTACGCTGCTTATTATAACGGGAGCTGTAATTGGCTTTCTCATTCTATCATGCGGGACGATTTGGATTGACAAAATCATCTATGCTCTTGGTGCCAGCGATCTGCTCTTTCCTTATTGCAAAGACTACTTAATGACGCTGCTTTTATTCATTCCGGCAAATGTACTACAAACATTGTTTTCAAACCTGTTTGTAACAGCCGGAAAGCCGGAAGTTGGCTTTGGTCTGTCTGTCCTGGCTGGCGTAGCAAACATCATTTTAGACTATGTTTTTATTGCGCTGTGTGGCCTGGGCATCCAGGGTGCTGCCTTGGGAACAGGATTCGGCTATCTGATTCCTACGGTTGTAGGGCTTGCCTATTTCTCACGAAGCAAAGGAACACTATCTTTTACAAGGCCAAAATTAAAGTGGGCAGTAATCAAAGAGAGCTGTTTCAATGGATCGTCTGAAATGGTGAGCCAGCTGGCAACAGCTATCACAACATTCCTATTCAACAACACAATGATGGATTTGCTGGGAGAAAATGGCGTTGCTGCAATTACCATCATCATCTACTCTCAATTTTTGCTGAACACTCTGTATATTGGTTACTCTATGGGCATCGCTCCAGTAATCGGATTCATCTATGGAAACAAAAACAACGTTCAACAGAAAAAAGTATTCAAAATCAGTATGGGATTTATTGCAGCGGCATCTGTGCTGATATTCTCAGTTTCCATGTTTGGCGGCTCATATATTGTGCGGCTGTTTGCGGAAGATACATCAGAAGTCTATCAAATTGCAGCAAACGGCTTTACGATCTTCTCCGTCAGCTTTCTCTTCTGCGGTTTGAACAATTTCACGTCTGCCATGTTTACGGCCCTATCCAATGGGAAACTGTCAGCGGTTCTTTCGTTCCTGCGAACCTTTGGTCTGCTGGCCGGTGGAATCCTCCTGCTGCCACGGATTTTGGGAATCACAGGCGTATGGCTTGCAGTTCCATTTGCAGAGGGAATTATGTTTGTTGTATCTGTGTTGTGTCTGATACATTTTGCAAAATAAAAAGCATTTTTATACAAGCGCCAGAGCAACCGCCAGTATCCAGAAAATCCTGGATGAGCATGGCGCAGAGATTGTCTTAGATTTTACCTGCACAGGAGTAGAGAGAAAACTCTTCTCCTTTTGGAAACGGACTATACCAGACAGAGCTATGGGCAGATCCTGACAGATGTTCTCGGCAAAGCGGGCTTGAAACGTGAGGAGCTTTCCTGGATCGTATCCACAGGTTACGGGCGTGTCAGCATCCCGTGGTTCGGTTACTGTTTCATGCGTTTGTCGTGGGACTGTCATAACTCTCCATTTTCCCGGTAGAGCGTATGGTTTTTCCATCCAGCGATATCGTTAGTCCTTTTCGATTTTCTGGCAGCA
>CAMWSZ010000280.1 GCA_947177005.1 uncultured Clostridia bacterium
CGGAAAAGCTCATTTCGACGCTGCCCCTGTTTTAGCTTTCAGTAAAGAAGATTTCACTATTTTGAACTTTTTTGGCAAATAAATGCCTGGTCATCAAAATGGTGACCAGGCATTTAACTCGTTAACAAGAAACTATATATCAATATATAAATCAATATACATATTTTTTGCTAAAAATACAAAACGGATTTTGGCAAAATCGAGTTAATGAGTTTTGACACTTTGTTAACGAGTTTTTGGCTTATTTCCCGTTTTTGTTATGATATGAATTGAATTCGACTGCCCCAAGAGCAAAGATACAAATCCCTCAAAAAACTAATTGTTCATATGTGGAGAAAAGGACAGTCTGATTTGCAGCTCATTCTCCATTACCTGAGCGCTCACCTGCCCTTCCATCTTCTCCATCAGTTCCCGGACGATGGTCAGTCCCAACCCGGCTCCGCCCTTCTCACGAGCGGAGGCGCTCTGATAGAAGCGGTCGAAAAGGTGGACCGGATCTGGCGTGGAACCAGGACCCAGGGGATTGAAAAAAATAATCTCCCCATTCCGGGCTGTCACCGACAGAGCGCCGTTCCCATGGCGAACAGCGTTGGCAATCAGATTCCGGTACACCCTTCCCAAGGCGTCCGGAGCGGCCCAGACCTCCATATCCTCGCTGTCAAATCGCAGTTCCGGCTGGATACCCGCCGCCTCCAGCTGGGGATAAAACTCTGCCAGAGCATCCCACAAAGGCAGGAGAGCTGCCGTCTTTCCGCACTCCAGCGGAAGAGTTCCGCCTTGCAGCCGGGTGTAGAGAAACAGATCATCCAACAGGCTCTCCAGTTCCGTCAGCCCAGTCTGGTCTGTGCGATTCCACTCTCCGGTACATACAGTCCCTTGACCAAGACGCTGAGGAGATATCCCTCTACAGGGGGCCAGCCCAGCATCCTACAGTTACCTGCCGTTCAGGACTGTCCAGTCCCAGCAGTCCAGCGTACAGGATCAGGTTTTTCCGTCCGCTCAAATCCGGGTAAAGCCCCGCCTGCTCAATGAGAACCCCCACCCTCCGGCGGGCTACCGTGTCCTGGACGGGACAGTCGGAAATTCGCACCTTCCCTTGGGCGGGACTGGCTAAGCCGCACACAAGCTTCAGCGCGGTGGATTTTCCCTCACCGTTGGAGCCGATGAAGCCGTAGATGTCGCCCTGCTCCACCCGCAGGTTCAGATGGTCCACGGCCCATTTGTCCTGATAACGCTTAGACAGGCCCGCTGTCTGTATCACTGCCATAAAAAGCCTCCTTTTTTGTTTGCGGGACCAATCTAACAGACAAATGCCCAACAAAGGAAATATAAAGAAAGTGCAAAGTTTACCCCTCCGCCAGCTTGAAGCCGATGCCCCATACCGTCTGAATGCAGTTGTCTGTACCCTGTACCGCTGGGACGGAGTTTGGCGCGGATATTGCTGATGTGGACGGCGATAGTCTTGTCCTCTACAGCATATTCCTCTTGCCAGACTGCTTCGTAAATCTGCTGTTTCCTGAACTGCTCCCCATGGCTAAAGCCAGGGGCTTTACGCCGCACTTGGTAAAGACACGCTTGGGCCGGTTCACCAGCAGCTCGACAATTCTGAACTCATGTGCGGTCAGACTTACCAAAGTGCCCATCGTCGTCAGGGACATTTCATCCGAGTCCAGCAGCCAGTCCCGGAAACGAAGGAGCTTTCCCGCGGGTGCAGCATTAACGCGGCGCAGCTGGACCTGGATTCTGGCCCATAATTCTTCCAATTGGTATGGCTTGGTCAGATAGTCGTCCGCACCGGAACCCAACAGTTCTACATTGTCAGACAATTCCCCTCTGGCAGACAGCACGATGACCGGTACTTGGCTGGATTTGCGAATCTCAGCAATCAGCGCATCCCCGGACAGTCCCGGCAGCATCAGGTCCACCAGCAGAAGGTCAAAGCTGCTTTCTCGCCATAGCAGCCGGCCTTCCGTACCGGAAAAGGAATGCAAGGTTATGATTGAGCCGGAAAAACGGGCGCGGCAGATATCACATTATCTGCCGCGCTGATACGCAAATTGTATTTACTTATACCACAGAACAAGCATCGGTTGATAGGTGTAGGGGTTTGATTCGTGCAGATATCCATAGATCAGAATCGGATCAGAGTTGTCTTGAGAGTAATATCTTTCCAGAATCATGTGGAGCGTATTATCAATCCTGGAAGCGGAAGAACCGGCCCCAAAAGCTTTATAATACGCTTTCATTTCGCTGGCAAGTACTTTATACCAGGAAGTCTTTTGAACTGTGTTCCAGCCGCTGTAAAAAGTATCCGCAGAAGGCATATTGCCCAGCTTGCCGGAGCGATCCAGCCATACGACAATCTGCGTCAAAGTGTTCAGCGCATATCTCTCTGCCGCTGTGCAGTATTTGGCGTAACCCCATTCATATGTGTTGAGCGCCTGCGCATACCACTCTTCAGTCTGTCCGGGATTCTCGTTCCGGATCAGGTCGCTTTCAAAGCTTACGGCGTAGTAGTAATCCAGAAAAGGCCGTGAGCCGTTCGGGTTCCACAGCCCGGCGTAGAGCCATGAGTCTGAATTGATATTCTCATTGCCCAATTTCAGATTATGGTCACCGCAGAGGCCGATTCCAAACTGTCCATCATCCCCTGCCACCTCCATAACATGTGCCATTACATTCCCCAAGTTCGGAGATTTATAGCTGAGGCTTTCTCTAAACTGCAGCTGTCTGGTAAGATTATTGGGCGCAAGCTGGACAAAGGGAATCTTCAAAGAGTTTGCCGCAGACGAATCAAATTCGGCCCGGGCGTTAAGAGGACAAGCCATGACGAGTAAAATTGCTGCCAAAATCGCAGCAATCAAGCGGGCAGCAGGTGTCTGCGCCCGTGTTGTAATGTTAGACATTTTGTGTATCCTCCTCAAATCTTGTATTTGTTAGTATCTGCTCTTCGACGTTCTTCCTCTTGAAAGATGTCTGGGAATTTGTTGTTTATGCGACACCGGAAGAATATATGTAATATGCATAAAAAGTATAAATTTATGGTTTGAGATTTGTTTGAGGTTCGTTTGGGATTCGCGCAACACGCAAGGTCTTCAAAAGAACGAGTCTTCATCTCTGCAACGGGTTCGAGCAAATCACTTTATAGTATGCTTATTTCTTATTCAATATCAACAAAATATCCGTCTTCTCCCAGAAAAACTGAAAGAAGACGGACTGCTGTTACCTTTATTGGGATTATATATCGCCTGGCACAAGCTCCATATTAGATTTGCAAAAAAGCTTTTCAGGAATAGAAGCTACAACATAATCGTCTTCACACTCACATTCCTTGCATCCGCTCTTTTCACATTCAACTTCGCAGGCGGAACAGACGCTGCCGTCAGCAGGATAGCAGAAAGGACATGACCATGCATAACAGCTGCCAATGCCGTCTTCGCCTTCCTCCTGCATAGAATGACCGCAATTATATCCATTGTTGACGGTTTCGTGACTGCACAGTTCCGGAATTCGGCAATGATTAAAAAATAGCCGCAGATATTGGCAAGAGTATTGATCTCCATAAGTGCCTGCACCGTTTCACCTGCAACAATTGCCTTTTCAAATTCACCCATCCAATCGTCTAACTGCTTGGAGCTGTGACTCACCCAGTAAGAAGCGGTAGTCAAAGAATCGGACCTCAGCCCCAGAGAGGATTCGATGGCGTTCAGCATACAATCCAACTGTTCCTCCAGCCAATGTTCATCAGCAGTTTTTTCAGCCGAAATAAGCTGCTGTACGGCAGCGCTGATACTTTTATCCTTATTGATATGGACAAAAATATGTTTATCGGACTTGCTAATGCTTTGCGGCCCCCAGCAGCCCTCTGCCATCATACGAACCCATTCTTTTCCGTTTGTATCGGTAAAGATCTGAGCCTCCGTCGGGATGCCGTGAATCTTGAGTTCCCTGCAATACTTTTTCATTAGATATACTCCTCGTTTCTTAGTTGTTTTAAGACTGACTAAACAATAATTTCAACATGCTGCAAAACTATAAGCGGCCGGTCATTTCCCTTTTTATCCTTTTCCCAGCGTAAAGTCAGCAGCCATAATCTTTGCTCATTATTGCCGCAACGTTCAGCAGATATGTTATGTCCCAATTTGACCTTTATGGTTTGATCCCTTTCTAATTCTTTTGCATATTTGGTGGGGTTCAAAGCGAATGAGTCAAAAGCACAGCGGCAGTCGATGCAGATCACTTTTGCCAAATCATTCTTAGCGTTAACTGCATCTTCCAATTCCGCAATGAGTCTTGCAAACTCAATGGCTGCACCGTGTCTAACAGACTGCATCTGCGGTATGTGTGCGGATTCTGCATGAGAAGCTGTATCTGTCCCCTCCGATGGTAAAAATTTTCATAACGGATACTCCCTTGATACTTAGAACCTATCCCAAAATAAGAATAGGGTATAAAATAGGTTTGGAAGATGGTGATATCACTGGCATTATGAAAAGGATATCAACCATCCTCGTTCAAAAAAATAATTTTGGGATAAGCTCTTATTTTGACATCCTTTTTATCCGGGTTTATCCATTGTATGCATTATCTCTTTGAATTATTAAAAATGGAGCAAAAATGTCTTAGGATGGCTTCACTCAGATCAGCACTGACTGATTTCGGGTATAACCAACCTCAATTATTTATCATTTCACACAAATAACTCAAACATGTTCTTAAACGTTGTCTCAAATATTTCTTCTGGAAAAACAGTTTTCCTTACTATAAATGAGCAAATTCAAAAAAAGACGAAAAAAATAAGGCAGAGCCTCGA
>CAMWSZ010000281.1 GCA_947177005.1 uncultured Clostridia bacterium
GGATTTTTCATCAGTACAGAGAGTTTTGAATATTTTCTCACAAAATTGATTTCCGCGCATTTGCCTCTTCCCATCTGCCGATTTCTTTGCTATCATGGTTTCGTGATAACATTTCGGCCTGTGTTTCTTTGGTTTCGTCACCTTTAGAATAACACACTTTCCTCCGAAATGTTATCTTTTTCTTCCTACTTGACATGTCCTTGGCATATAGAACTTTTAACTGTCCAGTAAAATAACAGCATTTAATATTTATTCTGTAAATCAAAAAAGAGGAGATCATATGGCTATGACTTTCCAGGAGATTATGGACTTTTCCGCTGTAAATCGTGAGAACTTTGAATGCCTGAGACAGCAGCTGCAGGGCAACCATATATTACCTGTGGTTGGAGCTGGTTTATCCGTACCGCTTTATCCTCTTTGGAGCGATTTATTAAAACAAATTGCTACAGATTCTTCTCCCAATGTCAAAAAGCAGGTCTATTCGATGCTCAATAAAGCGTACTTGGAAACACATGCCGACGCATTCGAAGAGGCTGCGGGCTTATTGCTGGAAGACTGGGGTAAACCGACCTTTTGCAATCATCTTCAGAATATTTTTTCTCCTACAGTGCTGAATATGCCGGACAATCAGAAGCTTTTGCAGCGAATGGCAGTTTTTGTACTCCCCGATCTTTTTCCGAATAATATGCTGCTGACAACGAACTATGATCACGTAATCGAAGAATGCTACAGACAAAAGGGACTCCATCTCTCACCTCAGGACGCGCTCCACCACGAGCGGATTACCCGCTGGCTTCGGATGTCTACGGATCACCCGCTTCTGATAAAGCTTCACGGAGATGTAGACGAGATGGAGACGACGGCCGTTCTTGATCCACAAAGCTATGACGCGGCCTATGACGAAAACAGCGATTTAGTTCAGACCCTCCGCCAAAGCTTTCAGCAAAAATGTATACTGTTTCTGGGATGTAGTTTACAGCAGGACCGGACAATGAGCGTACTGGAAAATGTATCTGCTCCCGGCATCAATCATTTTACGGTTTTTGCCAGCTCCCCCCAGCGTCAGAAACAGCAGGAGCTAATCCGCCGGTTGGGCCGGCGCCGCATTTTCCCGATTCTTTATCCGGATGGCAAGCACGATTGCGTTCGTATCATTTTGGAAGAACTGCTGCGGCAGACAGCTCCAGACAGATACGAGCAGTTGCCGTTTAAGCTGCGTGAAGCGCAGTCCCAAGCCACAGACAGCACTTTGGCGCGGTTTGACCCGCATGCAAAAACCGCTGCCCTGTGTGGACGGCATAATGAGCTGGAACAGCTCGTCTCGTTTTGCACAGATTCTCGCTCGCACCGCTCCTGGTGGATGCTTACCGGCAACGGCGGCATTGGGAAAACTCGATTGGCAGTTGAGCTTCAGGATGAAATGCGGTACGGGGGCTGGAATGTGCATTTTCTGAACTGCGATCGGCTCACGCTGGATGGTGACAGTCCAGTAAAGACTACTGGATGTGGTACTCTTTTGATAGTAGATCGTATTCTTGGCCGCGAGCCTCTTGTGGGGGCCTGGATTGAAAATCTGTTCCGTCGCAATATCGGTTCTTGCCTCCGTATCCTGATTATTGACCGGGATAATGTTAGTCAGGAGCATATCTGCAATGGAGCAGAGTCTCCTGCGCTTTTATCTGAACAGCTCTTTTCCGTTTTTCCACTGACACTTTCGCCCCTTGCCAAAGAAGAGCTTCTGTCGCTCATACAATCCTACAGTTCCCCGAAGGACTTTTCGGCTGAAGAGCTCAACGATATTTACGATCAGTTGCTTTCAATTGATCCCGAATTGAAACGCCCCCTTTACGCCATGTATTTGGCAGAGGTTTGGAAACAATCCCCGAATGCCCAGCCAAAGACTCAGTGGGAGTTGCTTCAGCTTATTTTGGATATGGAGTTCTCCCGCTGCCGCAGCTATTTAAAAAGTCAGTTTTACGCGTCCAGAGAGGTTGAAAATCGATTGGCCGCATACCTGCGAATCAAGCTGGCTGCCTGTCTTGCGGGGAGCCTCTCGTCCGATCAGCTTGTAGCTTCTTTTTCGGAAGACTGGAACCTGATGACGCCGGAAGGCTTCGGTACATCGCTGCTGCGCGACCTGGAGGGACAGGAAACGTTCGCTGCTCCGCTGCTGCCCGATTTGCTCGCGGATTTCTTCGTTATGAAAACGTGGCAACAGACGCCGGACTCTTTTCAGACCCTTTTGGCATACAGCTGGGAATGCAATTGTCTGAACTGTGCAAGGCGTCTTTCTTACTGCGCTTTGGACTTTCCAGATGCTATGATACAGGTCCGGCTTCTGGATTTGCCGCTTGCGCTGGAATCCATATCGCAAAAAAATGCTTATGCAGTTTTGATAGTTAATTGGTCAAAAGACAGAGATATTGAATTTCTGAAGACCGTTTCGGCCAGACTGGCTATGCTCTTCGCGGAAGGCCAGGAACCGACATTAGTCTACCCAACTGCAATTTCTACTACAAATTTGTGTCACAAACTAAATTCCTTTTCAGAAAAAATCGAATGTGTTCAGCTATTGGAGCTTCTTAAAAATTTCCCTGCCTGTGAGCGCTACTACGCCATCTGCCTAATGGACTGCATGAAGTGTACGGCGGATGCTGGATCATTCCAGCAGACAGATGATCTGCTTTGGACATTTTTGAGTCGCCTAAAAACTCTGAATCCACTGATTCCCTATGAATTACTGGCCCGCTACAGCGCGGTGCGCCTGTGGCACTACAAGGAATGTGGATGGCCTTCGCTGAAGCAGCTGCTCCAGCGCCAAAAGGAAGTTTTGGCGCTTGTTGACTCGAGAAATCCGCTGTGCCTTCCACTGATACAAATCTATTTCCTTATTCTTGTCGAACTCCTGCAGGGTTCAGAATCTCAGTGCAAACAGTACTGGACGCAGTTGTCCAATCTTTACTATGGGAATATGGAACTGTATGTCAGGCGGGATCAGATTGCGCCCCCTATTGCTTTCTGCACTGTTTTTGATTTTCGGGACAAAAGCAGTGAGCTGATTGTGCGACATGCCTGGGAAAACTCCATAAAGTGGGCAGAAGAGGTTTTAGGCCCGGCGTCCCTGACTCGATATGCCGAACAGATACAACAAATCTTTAATGTGGCTGTTATAATTTATATTCAGAAACTGCCTGACCATAGGAAAAGGAAGTCCTTTCTGGACACATTGGAGCACAAGTACAATAAATCTGTGTCTGAAAAAAAGGAAGCACACGCGCACATCTATGCTACTGCGCTCTCTGAGATTTATGACATCCAGCTGAGGCCAATTTTTAATGGAGCTGTTCGAGCCTCAAAGCAGGCACTGGCGGACTTTGCCCTCTGGGAAACCAAACTCAGTCAGCTTGTTTCTGATTTTCCCACACCGTCGATCCAGCAGGCGTTCGCATCTGTTCTTGCACATTCGGCCATTTTAGATACAGATATGAACTCGCTTCAGCAAAAATGGGAAACTGTTTATTCTCTGTATCAGAATTCCACAGATTCGGACTGCCGGTCAAATCTTCGCAAATCCTGTAGTATTGCATTAACCAATATAACCCGAAATACAGGAAAATTTTTCAATTACACACACAGTCTAGAGGAAGCCCGGCGTCTTTTCGAACCGTATTATGATCTTCAGGAACAGCTCTGCCACGATGCTGAACAAGAGCGGCAACTGACAGAAGATCTGCTCTCGGAACTTGCCAAAACTTTAAATAACATCAGCGTAATTTCTGGTTCCCTGAAAAAAAGCGAAATATTTAGCAACAAAATACTTGGGCTTCTGGAATACGATGTGAAACACTCTCGGGAAGTCACAGACGAGATTTACCTAGAGTATGCGAAATCTCTGGTTAACAGAGTCAATTATATTGGACCTGATATGCATCAGGAACAGTGCGAGTGCATTCTTGCTCTGGTCCGCCTGTACATAACAAAGGCCGAAGAAAAATCTGCGAGTCTATTTGGCTTCTGGCAACGAGTTGAAAAGGTTTTACATCTTTTCGCGTTTGCTTTTGAGAATATGGAGTCGAATTCTCCATATAAGAGCTGCATTCTGGCCTGGAACAATCAAACCCCTATTATGCGCTCGGCAGAGCAGATGCAACTGGCAAAGGTGATCCTGAAGCAATTATCCAGTTCTTCCGGTGGGCGTACTGGATGCGATTAGCGAGGCTTTATAGAAATGGAACATATGCCGATTGCGTTGATTGGCATAGGTACAATACTGCTAGGAATTCTAGCAGACTGGGTATTCCATTAAATAAGGAGTACTCCATAACCTCAAAGGCTAAA
This sequence comes from uncultured Clostridia bacterium, assembly GCA_947177005.1. Taxonomy (GTDB): domain Bacteria; phylum Bacillota; class Clostridia; order Oscillospirales; family Oscillospiraceae; genus Pelethomonas. The sequence continues at coordinate 4,339 of CAMWSZ010000281.1, forward strand.
GTTCGTCTGTGAAAATTAGTGGCCGATTGATAACAATCTTATACCGAAGAATTGGTATGAGGCACAATGACAAAACGTAAGCGTCAAATCTGCCCACACAAGAAAGTCCCTTGCCAATGGTTCTTTTGGCAAAGGTCAAAGAATTATGTGATTATCGTGATAAATCAACAAGCCCAAGATATAGTACCAGATAAAGGGCCTAGAAAAATGATAGAATAGCCGCAGCGAAGAAGGATGACGGCAAAGATGAGCCAGCAAAAAAGGATGAACTTCAGAGAGTTTCGGCAGCGGTTCCAGCCAGAGGAAGCCTGCGAGGCATATTTGTTCCAGCAGCGCTGGCCGGATGGTTTTATCTGCCCCAAGTGTGGCGGGTGCGGCTGTTATCGGCTTCGCGGACGCCGGGAATATATCTGCACACCTTCCCATCGACCAGCTTCGGTCGCCGTGGGAC
>CAMWSZ010000282.1 GCA_947177005.1 uncultured Clostridia bacterium
CCTCCTTTTTTGCGCACCCTTGCCTTTCCTATATTAAAGTTCAGAGGTAATAAATAATTTGGAGGCATAAGTATGACAGCGGATACCTTTGAGGGTCTGACATCTGGTCAGCAGCGTTTGTTATTTGCCCGTACCAGAGCCAAAACAGCAGGAAAGCCGATGCCGGAAATGAATTGTATCACACGGGGCGCGGACGGCAAACCGCTGGAGGACAAATATGATCCGGAGGAACTGGATCAGATTCAGCTTCCGATGCCGAAAAACTTTATGAGCTGCTTTCAGTATATGGAATTGTCACCGGTTCAGGCTAAAATCGAAAGCGCTGTTGAGCAGTACTTTCGTGGGAATCTCGGCATCAAAGATGTGACAAATGTAATGGACAGCACAGTTTCCACACTGATCGAAACGTTTACAAAGATTGGATTTGATCCTGCGGAAACAACTCCAAAAATTATTGAGGATGTCTATGAATACTGCCGTACTATAGTTCCGATTGAGGCAAAAGAGGCAAGTTTCCGGGAGGGACGGGAAGTAGCCGGACAGTTTCCAGAGTATAGCGGCGGACTATATTACAGCGCGGATATTTATTATCAAACAGAAGATGCGATCGACGCCATTCTGGAGCGCACCCGGACGCTGGCAGAGAAATATGGTGTTTCCGACCGGGTGACGGTGAACCGCAATTATTCGGAGGATACCTCTCTGGGCCGTCTCATGAAATCCCTGAACGAATCCTATAATACTGCTGTCAACCAGTATTACCGGGATAATTACGTCTGCGCCAGTATCATTGATGAGACAATGGCGCCGCCGAGAGGGTTCAAAATGTTTTATACCGATGGCGAGGGAACTGTCCCAAACCGTTATGCGCCGACTATGGGACCGGGAGACGGCCCCTATTCGGTCTTTGACGGCGGGGTTCATATCTGGTATGGGGACTGGACGTTTGCCAGACGGGTACCCATTGGCGCCGCCGGAACCGGGATGCCCTGTGCTACAAATCTGTTGGACGTGGTGAAGCATTCCGGGCAGGCTTATCCGAAAGAGATCGCCGGCTTTCTGGCAAATTTTGATTTCTTTTCCAGTACCCGATGTGCAGAGTATCTGACCGGCCATCCGCGGAAGTTCTGATGTGATAAGAATTGAAATGTGAACTATGGCAGGGGTAACGTCAAAAAATTGAAGATGAAACGCAAAGCTGTTCGGTTTGATCTGTCCTGATCTCTCTTTAGCCAGTGTGAGAAAAAACGTCAGCTGCTTTGCTATAATCCTCTAAATTATGGAGGCAAATTAAATATCAGGAGCGCATCTATACATAACATAGTGCGCTCCCGATTTCAGTTCTAAAATTGTTGTTAAGAGGAAATGTAAGATTTGTTGGATTATAATTTTAAAAGGAATCAGACAAATCAGGGCGCTTCCCGTTGTTGCTGGCGAGAGCACATCCAGACACACGAGCCTAAACTCACCGCCAGCAGCAGAAGAACACAGACCAACTCAATCCCCTTAGGATTGTCCGCACCGCGGTAATGGGACTTCTGGATCAAGAACGGGTCTGACAGTGCCCAGTTGGCGATAACAAGTCCTACAACCAGAAACACCGGTATGGCTTTCAGCAGCATGGGGACGTAGTTCGTGCTGAACTGGGAGAGGAACACCGCCAGACCTCCAGCCGCAAGGGCAAAAGCAAAGTTCATTCCAATGAGCATCAGGATAAACTGCCCGTAGGTCCAGTCAAACCAGGGAATCCCGCCGTCTCCGCAGTAGATGGGGCAGTTCCACAGAGGCAAGGAACCCTGTTGGGCCAGAATAGCGAAATAAACAATCAGATTGATCAACGCCAGCAGCAGCGCGGATGCCAGGGCCGCTGCCGTCTGGGTTCGGACGGCCCGCCGTCCCCGGCGTGAAGTCCATTGCATAGCAATAGTTCGCCGTATACGGTCCCGGACTAAAGTCGGAGAGAGCAGCAAAGTCACGCTCAGCACCGTCCATATGACAAGATACCGCCCCCAGTCGGAGGTGTACCACGGAACGGCATGGTCCATGAAGCTGACCGCTTTTGTACGCAGCTCCCTTTCCTCCAGTTCGATGATCCGCGTCTGGGCCTGGGGGGCGTAGCTGGCAAGATGAGGGCTGTTTCGGATGCCGAAGGTGCCGTCCATACGGCCGTCGTATTTGCCGGTGATAAGCCTAAAGTCGTTGGCGGGCATGGAAAGCCGCCAGAGCTTTGCAAAGAGTTCAACGTTAACTTCGTAAATTTCGCCGCTTCTGTCCACTGCCCAGTAAGACTCCAGGTCCGTAATGCCTATCTCCGCTGCCCCGGGGATCTTTTTGACTTCCAGGTTGAAATTTTCCTTTATTTCTTCATATATCGCGTCCAATTCCGGACGGATCTCGGCAGTCAGAACAGGGCCGTACCGTTCCACCAGCATCAGGGAGTTGTCAAAATTTTGCGTCTTGGGGATAAGCTCGATCCAGAATTTGGGCCGCAGGAAGTAGAACAGTACCCCCAGCACCACCAGCGCAGCCAGAATACCGGGCCGCCAGATTTTCTGCATTTCCTGCCAAAATAGTCTCATATCCGCACATCCTTTCTATTGAACCGCCGCAAGGCCAAAGCCGTCCCGCCGCCGCCCAGGATCAGCCAAAGTGCGGTAGTGACAGTCTCCTGCCAGGGGATGAAATACATGATGCCGCCGTCGGTGAACCAGCCCAGAGTCTGGTCCCACAGGCTGGCCGGGAGGAAGGAGAGGGGCGTGAATACCGCCCAGCAGCCCTGCATATAGCTTGTGTACCAGATTGCCCAGCTGGCAATTATGAAAATGACCATCGCCAGAGCTGAAGCGTAGGCGTTTCCAATCAACACTCCAAAAATCGCTGTCAACAGAGTAAAAACAACCGCCAGTGCTGCCCCTAAGGTGATTATCGCCAGCAGGTAGCTCCCGGCGGTGAAGTCCGCCCAGGGGAGGAAGGGACGGCAGCTGTCATAATTGAAATCGCTTTGGTTGAAGATGCCGGTGTTGAACTGACTGGCCATGCTGGCATTCCACACACCGGACCAATTCCATAGAGCAAAGAAGGCCGTGAAGCTGAGGATAACCAACAGTAAGTACAACGCCAGCGCGGCAGTCACGCCCGCCAATGCCTTGGTTCGCCATAGCTTGCGCCCCACGCGGGAGGAGCAGACTGCCGCCGCGGTCCGGTTATTTCGCTCGTAGTCCAGGAGGAACAGCATGGACAAAATACCCAACATGATTCCCTCGGAAAGCAGGGCTTTGAAGAAAATTTTATAAATAACGCCGTTGGCCTGCCCGGTGATAGGTCCAACGAAGAAATCCATTGCCGCGCCGGTCTGCGCAAGGTGCTCCGCCCGTAGGGCCGCCCGTTGGATCTTCCAGTCCATGAGGGAAGCTGACAGCGGGGAGACGCTGAGGAATTCAGCATACTCCTGACGGACGGACGCGCTGTCGTAACGGGCCAGCGTGTCATCCATCTTCCGCAGGAAATCTAGCAGCTTATCCTGTTCCGCCTGCTTTTCCGGCGTATCCGCCGGGGGGAGCTGGGCGAAACCTGCGATAAAATCCGCATCTACCCGCTGGCCCAGCTGGACGGCGATGGCGCTGCCCTCGTTGAAATCCCGGCAGGTCCACAGGGTGGCGTAGAGCAGGACGCAGTTGAACAGCAGGCACATCGCCGCAAACGCCCACAGCGCAGGCATCCCTGCCAGCTTGCGCCATTCGTATTTCAGAAGGCTCATTCCACATTCTCCCTGTAAATGGCAAGGAAAGCATCCTCCAGCCCCGGCGTCACAGGCACGCCGCCCTCCGGCGGCATATCGCACAGCAGCCGCACCACAGCCCCATGCTCTCCCTGCCGCTCGCTGAGAAGAAACTGTCCGGGCTGTACCGCTGTTCCCACCGGAACCTCGAAGACTTTGCCTTGGAACTGTTTGCAAATCGCAGCGGGACTGTCGCAGCAGTAGAGCTTGTGATCACGGAACATAATGATTTGTCCGGCGATGGTCTCAATGTCGGAGACGATATGTGTAGAGAGGATGACTGTCCGGTCTGAGGCGAGGGAGTGGATCAGGTTCCGGAACCGCACACGCTCGCGGGGGTCCAGCCCGGCAGTAGGCTCGTCCAGGATGAGCAGCTCCGGCTCGTTGAGCATGGCCTGAGCAATCCCTACCCGCTGGAGCATCCCGCCGGAGAACTGGCGCATCTTTTTGTTTGCGGCGTCTTCCAACCCCACCAGATGCAGCAGACGGTCAATCCGTTCCTCTGTCTCCCGGCGGGAGATGCACTGGAGGGCGGCAGCGTAGCGCAGGAATTGCCGGGGGCTGTAGCCAGGGTAGTACCCAAACTCCTGGGGGAGATAACCCAGCAGACCCCGATAGGTCTCGTCCAAAGCGCAGATATCTTCACCATTCCATAAAATCTGACCGGAGGTGGGGAAAAGGAGCGTGGTCAGCATCTTAATAAGTGTGGTTTTGCCCGCGCCGTTGGGAGCCAGCAGACCGTAAACGCCTGGAGTAAAGGTGAGGGAGACATTCTCAAGGGCGGTAAAATCGCCGTATTTTTTGGTAACATGTTCAACGGAAAGCATACATCGAACCTCCTTTGTTTGGATAGCGGATCATGGTGCGCAGACGGGTCAGGCAGCAGGCCAGCCCCCCTCCGGCCAGAAGGAAAAAAACGGCAGTCGGGACTTCAGACAGCAGGCTGTCTAACGGTTCACAGACGAGCAGGGCCACGCCCAGCACCACCCAGACCGCAGAGCCC
>CAMWSZ010000283.1 GCA_947177005.1 uncultured Clostridia bacterium
TTTGTACACTGTTTTTTTAAGAAATTTAAAGAACTTTCCCAAATTTCTCTGCGGAGCGTGGTCTGCGACACGACCGAAACCGGCAAATCTCTAGTATTTGCAAGGGTTTCCGCCCACGCGGCCACTTCCTCCGGGCCAGAAAATACCTGCAAATTCCGGCACCACCCGGCCACGCCGCGGACCTCCGGGTGCCCCGGATCACCGATCATGACCGGCTGCCGCCCCTCTTTTTCCGCCTCCGCCACGATCTGCTGTACGCGGGCCACCCGGGGACAGGTGGCGTCAACGATCTCCGCGCCCCGGCGTTTCAGGGCCTCGCAGACCGCCTTTGCCTCGCCGTGGGCCCGCAGCAGGACACGGTCTCCGGCTTGGGCCTGTTCCGGGGACTGGATGACCGTCAGGCCCAGCGATTCCAGACGGGCGATCTCATGGTCGTTGTGGATGATGTGTCCCAGCATTTTCGGGTGTTCCGTACCGGCCAGCTGTTCCGCCATATGTACCGCCCGGGCTACCCCGAAACAAAATCCCGCACTCTTTGCCGCAATTACTTCCATGCGTTTACCTCTTCCAGCGCGTAGATGCGGCGCCGGATTTCCTCCGCGGCCTGCCGGTTCTCCTCCGCGGTAGCGCGGCGTCCGGCGATAACGGGGCTGTAGGGCTCGCCGAACACAATCGTGGTTTTTCTGAGGAATTTGCGCTTCTCGCCGCAGTAGACCGGGACCATTGGGGTATTGGTGCGGGTGGACATCAACACCACGCCGCCCTTGGCCTCCGATTCTTCCTTGTTGTCTATGCGGGTGCCCTCCGGAAATACCAGCAGGCGTTTGCCGCCGTTCAGGGATTTGATAGCGGTTTTCATGGCGGTCAGATCATTCCCGCCCCGTCTGACCGGAAAAACTCCCAGTTTCCGTAAGAGAAAGCCCACCACCGGTATATGGAACAATTCATCCTTTGCCATAACCACCAGCCGGGAATTTTTCGGCAGCGATACCGCGATGATAAACGGGTCCCAGGCGCTGAAATGGTTGGCGCAGAGCAGCGCGCCGCCCTCGGGAACGTTCTCCAGTCCCACCACTCTATGGGGAAAAAACAGCCAGATCAGCGGCTTCAAAATCGTGTACACAAAGTTATAAAACCGGTTCATAGATGCAGGCGTTCCTTTATAATTTGCAGAACTTTCTCCTTGCTCTCCTCAAAGCTCAGCGAACTGGTGTCCAGCTTGACGGCGTCCTCCGCGCATTTCAAGGGCGCGGTCTCGCGGTGGGAATCGTTGTAATCCCGCTCCTCGATCTCTACCAGAATCACGCCGTAATCCTGCGGCGTGCCCTGCTCCCGCAAATCGCGGTAACGGCGCTTGGCGCGCTCTTCCGCGCTGGCGGTGAGAAAGATCTTTACATCCGCCCCCGGCAGGACTACGGTGCCGATATCCCGTCCGTCCATAATCACGTTGTCCTTTGCGGCCATATCCCGCTGCATCTCCAGCAGGAACGCACGCACCGCCGGAATGGCGGACACCTGGGAGGCATACAGAGATACCTCCGGCAGCCGGATCTCCGCAGTCACGTCCGCGCCGTTGACATACATCCGCTGCAAACCGTCCTCGCCGTAACCTATGGTGATGACCAGCTCCGGCAGCAGAGCGGCCACCGCCTCCGGGTTTTTGGGGTCGATCCCCTTCTGCCAGACACTGTACGCCACGGAACGGTAAATCGCCCCCGTGTCTACATACAGAAATCCCAGTTCCTTTGCTGCGTTCCGGGCGATAGTGCTCTTTCCGGCCCCGCTTGGCCCATCCAGTGCCACCGCAAAAAATTTCTTTTCTTCGCTCATAGCCGACCAGCCTTTCTCTGCCGTTACATCCGGCAATTTTTATATAATAAATGAAAAATATGGAACCTGTTCAGCCGCCTGACCGCGCCGCGGACGTCCCGGCCAGATGTCCAGTAGACCATGCGATCTGCAAATTGAATCCGCCCGTATAGGCATCTACGTCAATCACCTCCCCCGCAAAGTACAGCCCCGGCAGCCGCTTCGACTCCATTGTTGACGGGTCGATCTCCCGCACCGCCACGCCGCCGGAGGTCACAATCGCCTCCGCCGCCGGACGCGGTCCCGTGATCTCCACCGGCATCGCTTTCAGCAGCGTCAGCACACGGCGGCGCTGTTCCCGGGTCAGGTCGTGGGCCTTCTGCCGGAGGGGGATGCCTGTCAGCTCCGCGAAAGGCTCCATCAGCTTTCTCGGAAGCAGGTCCTGCAAGGCATTGATAAAATCGCTGTTGGCATATTTTGTAAAATCCGAGACCAGGCGCTTGTCCAGCGCCCCCTCGTCCAGCGCCGGTTTCAGGTCGATCTCCAGACGGTACTGCTTTTTGTTGAAGTGCCGCATGTGGGCCGACGCCGACAGAATCACCGGTCCGCTGACCCCGAAGTGGGTAAAGAGCATCTCGCCGAAATCAGAATAAATTTTTTTGTTGTTTTCAAAGACGCGGACGGAGACATTGCGCAGGCTGAGCCCCTGCAATTTCGGACACAGGTCTCCCGCCGCGCACAGCGGTACGAGCGAGCCGCGGAGTTCCGTAACGGTATGCCCCGCCGAACGGGCAAGCCGGTAGCCGTCGCCGGTGCTGCCGGTCAGCGGATAGCTGATGCCGCCGGTGGCGATAATCACCCGGGGTGCGCCGTAAGATCCTTTTTCTCCTTTGACGCCGGTCAATGCGCCGTCGGAAATTGCCAGCGCCTGCGCCCGGTCCCGAACGGCCTGCACGCCCAGACGGCGCATATACCGCTCCAGTGCGCCGCTGATATCAAAGGCGCGGCCGGACACCGGAAACACACGGTTTCCTCGTTCCGTTTTCAGCGGTACGCCCTGCGTTTCGAAAAAATCGATAACGCTGCTGCTGTCAAAGCGCGCGATTGCACTGTAAAGGAATCTTCCATTACACGGGACGTGCCGCAGGAATTCATCGGGGCCGCAGCTGTTGGTCACGTTGCACCTGCCTTTTCCGGTGATGTTCAGCTTTTTCCCCAGCCGCTCATTTGGTTCCAGCAGGCACACCGCCGCGCCGTTCTCCGCCGCCGCACACGCGGCCATCATTCCGGCGGGGCCGCCCCCGATGATGACGATATCATGGTTCGTCGAATACTCCATACTCATCCCAAATCCCCTCAAGACGGTTGAAAATCTGCGCGATATCCGCATCCTTCCGGTGACCTGCCGCTACGATCAGCGCGTTGAGCAGGCTGAACGGCGCCACCAGCGAATCCACAAACGAGATCATCTCACTGCGGGCCAGCAGCACCGCGGACGCCAGCGGGTACAGCGGCGACATGGCGCTGTCCGTAACCGCCACCACATCCGCGCCTCTGTCGTGGGCGAACTGCACACCCTTTACCGTAGACTGGGAGTACCGCGGAAAGCTGATGCCCACCAGCAGATCTCCCGGCCCGACCCGCAGAATGCTCTCCAGAATATCGCCGGCGCTGTTGCTGGTGACCAGCGACACGTTATCAAAAATCAGATGCAGGTAAAAATGGAGATACCCGGCCAAAAACGAACTGGAACGCACGCCTAAAATATAGATATGCCGTGCGGCCATGAGTTTATCCACTACCCGCGAAAAAGCGGCGCGGTCCACCTCCTCTACGGCCAGGCGGATCTTGTTCATATCCTCCTGCAAAACGGATGTGACCACATCGGAGCTGAACAGCCTGTCATTAGACGCCTGAATGCGCTGAATGGACGTCAGCTTGCTGCGCACCATTTCCTGTAAAGCCTTTTGCATTGCCGGGTATCCGTCGTAGCCGAGCATCGCCGCGAAACGTACCACGGTGGACTCGCTCACGTTCACCAGCCTGCCTAATTTGCCCGCCGTCATGAACGCGGCCTTGTCGTAGTCGGACAGGATGTAGTCGGCGATCCGCTTCTGGCCTTTGGAGAAGCTGCCGGTGTTTTCCTGTATCGTATGTAGCACGTCCTGTTTCATGTCTCTCTCCTAAATATTTTGGGGCGGTCAGCAGCAGTCCCAGTTATAGCCGGTTTTGGAAAAATCCCGTTTTTTCAGGTCCTCGCGGCTGATGAAAAAATTCGCTACGCCGCAGTCGCCCCAGAGAATTAGGTCTTCATCGTCATAGTCGCTGTCCAGTTGAAACAGCAGCACGTCCAATTCCTGATGTGTTCCCCCCTCGCGCGGGTCGCTTTGGGTAAAAAAGGGATAGCCGCCCATTTGATGATGCGGTTCGTCATCGGAATCATCATCCCACAGTTCCCCCCACAGGCCGCTGATATCCCAGATGCGCTGAATGGGTTTTTCCGGACGCGCCGCGTTCCATTTTTCGCAGAACAGCTTTTCAAAACGATAGTCGCCTTCCTTCAGGCTCTGCGTCCCTGCCGTTCCGAAAAGTATCCGGCAAACGCTGCCAACCGGCGTATAGTATTCCCGTTCCTTCTCCGCCTCCTCCGAAAGCGGCGGGCGTTTCGCCTGCACCTCCTCCGCCGTCACGGACGGGTCTGCTGTCTCGTGGTACAGCACACAAAAGCCGTCAGGTTTCGTGATATCATCGAAATCCGCGCCGAAGGTCTCGTCCAGCGCGATAAAAAATTGCAGCAGTCCGGTCTGCGGGAAATCCGTCATCCCCGTCAAAGACGCACAGTCCACCTGCGCCAGAAGCGTCATCGGCGTCCCCGCTTTGTCCACAGGCCAAGATATATCGTGGGGCAGATACGGTGTTCCCCCCATCTTGCTCTCGCACAGACCGGGTTC
>CAMWSZ010000284.1 GCA_947177005.1 uncultured Clostridia bacterium
GTACGGAGTCAATATTGGTGAGGATCACGCGGATGATCTCGCCGAAGCCCAGCGTGATAATTGCCAGATAGTCGCCCCGCAGACGCAGCGCCGGAATACCGATAATCAGTCCGAAAATCCCCGCTACAACCGCGCTGAGCGCCAGCGCGGCGATAATATACGGCAATGCGCCCGCTGTATTTCCAGCTTTCAAGAGGTCCTCCACCGGGGTGGTCTTGATAAAGATGCTGCCGGTGTATGCGCCTACCGCCATGAATCCAGCGTGACCCAGAGGGAGCTGTCCCAGATAGCCGGTGGCGATGTTCAGCGAAACCGCCAGAATGACGTTGATGCCGACCATAATCAGAATGCCGGTCCAGTAGTTGGTAATGACCCCCTCCTTCATCAGCAGAACAAACACACCCCACAGCGCCGCAATCAAAACCAGATTGACGGCATACCGCACAGGCATGGGGATGCGGATGAGCTGGCTCCTTTTTGTTTTCATACTGCCGCCCTCCTTAAACTTTCTCGGTAATCTTGCGGCCCAGGATGCCGGTGGGCTTTACCAGCAGAACCACGATCAGAATGGCGAACACAACGCCGTCCTTCCACATGGACAGACGCGCCGCCGATACCAGCGCCTCCAGCAGGCCAATGGCAAAGCCGCCGATCATCGCGCCGGGAATGGAGCCGATGCCGCCCAGCACCGCCGCGACGAACGCCTTCAGGCCCAGCATGGAGCCCATTGTGGGCGAAGCCTGCGGATAAGCGCACAGGTACAAAATGGAACCAACGCCGGCCAGCGCAGAACCCACCGCGAATGTGAAGGAAATCGTTTTATTCAGGCTGATGCCCATGAGCTGCGCCGCGCCCATGTCCTCCGACACGGCGCGCATCGCCTTGCCCAGCTTGGTTTTCTGTACCAGAAAGGTCAAAATCAGCATCGAAATCACAGACACCGCAATCGTCAGCAGCGCGGCATAGCTGACGCTGGCCCCGAAGAGGGTCATGTTGCCGGAAACAATGGGGTCCATGCTCTTAGTGTCCGCGCCGAAAAGCAGCTGCGCGCCGTTCTCCAGCAGAAACGAAATGCCGATTGCCGTAATCAGCAGGGACAGCCGGGGCGCGGAACGCAGCGGCGTATATGCCACCTTCTCGATCACCACGCCCAGAACCGTGCTGACAATAACCTCAAGCAGTACGGCCAGCAGCGGATGCAGATGAAACGATGTGATAGCATAAAACGCGGTATATGCGCCAACCATGATGATATCGCCGTGGGCAAAGTTCAGCAACAGAATGATGCCGTACACCATGCTGTAACCCAGCGCCACCAGCGCGTAAACAGAGCCGGTCTGAAGGCCGTTGATGATCTGGGAAAAAATCAGGGAGAAATCCATTTGCGCGGTCACGTCCTTTCTCTTTCAAAAAATTATGCGGCGAACGCCCAATGGCTGGTTCCGGCGGAACCGGGGCCACCCATCGGACGTCCGCTGTGCAGCGGGAAATCACTTTTAGAAAAGCGCGGGGGGAAGGATTGCTTCCCCCCGCGCCCCAAACGGAACCTTGCACGAGAGCGCGGAGATCAATACATCTCCTTGAACTGCTCATTACCACCGGTCAGCTCAATGATCGCGGCGGACTTAATGGGGTTGTTGTACTCGTCAAAGGCGTAGCTGCCGGTGACACCCTCCACGCCGTTGGTAGCGGCCAGAGCGTCAATCACAGCCTGCTTGTAGTCGTCAGTACCGGCTTCCAGACCAGCATTCTCTGCCGCTTCCAGCGCGTTGCACATCAGCATGGCGGCGTCGTAGGCCAGAGGCGCAAACATATTGGGCACGGGCTCACCGTAAGCGGCCTCGTAGTCGGCCTCAAACTGGGCGACGGATTCGGTGCCGGGCGCGTAGCCGGAGCAGTACACGGTGCCCTCCAGGTCCTCGGCGGAGGCGTAGTCCTTGATGCTGCCGTAGCCGTCGCCGCCGACAAAGGTGGCGGTCAGACCGGCCTGACGGGCCTGCGTAATCGCCAGACCCGCTTCACCATAGTAAACAGGGGCATACACGATATCGGGATTCTGGGCGGCAATGTTAGTGATCTGCGCCTTGAAGTCCTTGTCGCCGGTGGCGTAGGCTTCCTTGGCGACGATCTCCAGACCCAGCTCCCCGGCCTTCTCCTCGAAAGCAGCCATCAGGCCCTCGGAGTAGTCAACACCCATCTCATAGAGGATACCGGCGGTCTGGGCACCCAGCTTGTTGACGGCGTAATCGGCCATCTTCTCGCCCTGGAACGGGTCGATGAAGCAGGCGCGGAACGCATTGGTACGGATTTCGCTGTTGGGGTCGTCGGCGTCGATCATGGTGTAACCGGCGGCAGTGGCGGAGGCGGAGATCTGAGGCATATTGACCTCATAGGTGGCGTCGGCGAGGGCCATGGACGGGCCGCTCAGCACGGAGCCGATAATGGCGGTGGCGCCGTTGTCAAGCGCCAGGTTGAAAGCGTTGACCGCTTCCACGCCGTCGCCCTTGTCGTCGTACTCCAGAACCTTGACCTGCTTGCCGTTGATGCCGCCCTTGTCGTTCAGCTGGTTGATATACAGCTGGACGGAGTTGCGGACGGGGATGCCATACTGGGCATAGTCACCGGTGGTATTGCCGATGAACGCGACCACGATCTCACCGTCGCCGCTGCCGCCGGAGGGCTGCTGGGAATCATCTCCGCCGCTGTTGTTGCCGTCTGTATTGTTCTGACCGTCTGTGTTGGTCTGGGCGCCGCCGCCCGAAGGATTGTTGTTTCCGCCGCCGCAGGCCACAAGGCCCACTACCATAACCAGCGCCAGAAACATTGCAAGAAACTTCTTCATGACTGATTACTCCTTATACTATATACGATTTTCCGCCGCAAATACACAGTGGGTTTTTTATTACGGCAGATATATGATAAAACCTAATCCCCCAAAAGTCAACTGTCATTCTATACACAATTTGTTCACGCCTTCCTCTCGGAGTTTATTGCCATTTCACACAAAATCATCCATTATTTTTGTAAAACCGGAAACGCCGGCAAATTTTCCGCCGCCGCAGGCACCTGATTTTATATGAATAATTTTCATAATAGCAGTTCCATTGTTCATAGACGCACAAAAAGCGGTTGACAAGCGTCAATCTTCGTAGTATCCTGTTGCTATACAACCGGCAGTGTGCAGGCGCACTGTCAGAAAGGAGGACGCCATGTCTCATATCACACTGTCCGCCGGAGAATGGCAGATTATGGAGTGTCTTTGGGAAGAAAGCCCCCGCACGCTGATGGAAATCGTACACGCCCTGATCCCAACCTCCGGCTGGAGCAAATCGACAATCGTCACAATGGTCGGACGGCTGGAGGCCAAGGGTGCGCTGACCTATACGGAAGGCCGCAAGGCCCGTCTTTACTCCCCCACCATTCCCCGCAGTCAGGCCGCGCTGCGTGAGACCGAATCCCTGCTCCGCCGCGTCTACCGGGGCAATCTGGGGATGCTGGTGAATACCCTGGCCGACGGCCGGGGCCTGACAGAATCCGATATCGCGGATCTGACCGCAATCCTGGAAAAAGCAAAGGAGGAGCAGTCGTGAAGGAAATTTTCCTGACATCCTCCGCTTTGATCCTTATTATCTCCGTCTTGCGGTTTTTTTTGCGCGGAAAAATCTCGCCCAGACTGCAATATGCGCTGTGGCTGCTGGCGGCGGCGCGGCTGCTGATCCCCGGCTCCCTGTTTACCGCGCCCGTCAGCATCATCGGCGTCGAGCTGCCGGCGGCGGTGCAGGCGGTGTTTCCGGAGACTCCGCCCCAGAACGAAACGGCGGTCTCCGGAAACACCGCAGCTCCCGCGCAGTTGGTCCAGAAACCGGCCGCCAGTCCGGTCAGGAACTGGCCCGGCATCATCTGGAAAACGGGCGTGGCCGTCACCGGCGGGGCAATGCTGCTGTCCAATCTGCGTTTTGCGGTATTTTTACGCCGGAAACGCCGGAAAATTACCCTTCCTCCTTCTGAGGAGACGGGCGGCCTGCCGGTGTATCTGGTAGAGGACCTTCCCTCTCCCTGTCTGTTCGGACTGCTTCAGCCATGCATCTATGTCAACTCTCCGGCGCTGGACCCCGTCCGGCTGCCCTACATCCTGGCCCATGAACGGACACATTTCCGTCACGGTGACCACGTGTGGGTTCTGCTGCGGGCCGTCTGCCTGACGCTGCACTGGTATAACCCGCTGGTCTGGCTGGCGGCGGCCCTGTGCCGCCGGGACTGTGAGCTGGCCTGCGATGACGGCGTGATCTGGATGCTGGGTGAAAACAGGCGTCTGGAGTACGGCGGTGTGCTGTTGAAAATGGTCTCTGCCGGAAATCCCTCCCTGCTGCGGGCCTCCACCTCCATGTCCTCCGGAAAACGGAGTTTGATGGAACGGATCACCATGATCGCACAGCGTCCCCGGATGCTGAAGGCCGCCACGGCGGCGGCAGTGGTGGTGATGTGCGCGGCGGTGACGCTGACCTTCGGCGGCGCGGAGAAAATCAATCCGGAAAATCTGCTTGGCAATGCGGACAGCCCGCCGCCGGACGGAGCGCAGCAGTTGAGTTCCGGACAGCCGCTTTCCACACAGTACACCCATTTCAGCGGCCTTTTCTCCCTTACCCTGCCCGAAAACTGGCTGGAGGATATGGTATACGTCGAAAGCGAGGACGGCGTCGCCTTCTATGAGGCAGATTCCAACTGCTGGCTGATGACCGTTGTCCCGGAGCCTGTGGAA
>CAMWSZ010000285.1 GCA_947177005.1 uncultured Clostridia bacterium
TCTTCCATGTCTTTATTTTAACACGCTCTTATCCCTTTGTGAATACAGTTTCTCAAACTTTGCCCTCCTGATCCACTGGTATCATACACAGTACCACACGGACGGTAAACTCGCCCTCCTTCCGCTGGAACTGGGCGCTTCCGTTGTACTTGTCCGCTATCGCTGACACGCTCCGCAGCCCAACACCCCGCCGGCCTTTCCCCTTGCAGGAGGGAAAGGCCTCCCAGCCGGTAAAACCGTCCGTATCCACTCCTGCCTCGCAGGGATTGACCACACGCAGCAGCAGCATCGCACCCACTGGCTGCATCTCTACGGTGATCCGCTGCCGCTCCGGCGGAAGCCGCCGCACCGCCTCCAGCGCATTCTCCAGACAGTTGCCCAGCAGCACCGTCATGTCCATGTGCGCAATCCCGCTGCCGCCCCACATTTGTATCCGGCACACCACAGGAATGTTTTCCTCTCCCGCCTGGGCCAGATAGTAGCTCAGTACACTGTCTACCGTCGGGTCGCCGCAGAATTGCTGCTTCTCCAGCTCCTCGTATACCTTCCCGTATTGCTGGAGATATTCTGTCAGTTCTTCCGTTCTGCCCTGCGCGTTCATTGCCCCCAGTACGTTGAGATGGTGCCGCAGGTCGTGACGCAGACGCCGCACATTCTCCATACGGTTCACGATTTCCTGGTACTGCATCTGGTAGTCCAACAGCTGCCGCTCTGTTTCCGCTCGCCGCCGCACGGCCCCGATCTCCTGAAAGAAAATGTAGTACGCGATCATGTCCGTCAGAATGAGCGCCGCCACAAACAATGGCGTATCCGGCAGAGAATCAAAGTGGTGATTATAGGTAGCCACTGAGAACAGAAGAAATACGACGCACAGATAGATTCCCCCGTGGGCAGCCTCCCGGCTGTCCAGCATGGGGAGGTTTTTCCGCAATACCTTTCGCAGAAAGAGATATACCAGCGGCCACGTGATGACAGTTGCCGCCAAAACACTCAGGTTGTAGGTCAGACTCCCGCTCTCGGCGCTGACCTCCAATGCGTAGTTCTCACGCAGAATCAATGCCGCAAATACGTCGCCGGCTGTTTGCAGCCCCATCCAATAGTGGAGCAGCAGTCCCGTTACCAGCCCCTTCCGGAGCGCCGGAGCGCGAACGCTGCACGCCCATCCCCAAAAATACACGCATAAAAATACCGCTAGGCTGATATCCCGCGCAACGATATTCCGCTGCCCGTCCAGACTGCTGATTGGACTTAGCAATGCCATTGCAAGGCCGCTTAGAAGCATATAGACCGCCGAAAATATACAGCTGAACGCCCGCCCCAGCCGCAAATCCTGATCCTGAAAGGCTGCAAACGTCAGCAGCGATAAAGGTACGGTCTGTATCCACCGCATCATCAAAAACAGTGGATTGATCATAACGGTTCCTCCTTTGCCTGATTCATCTTTCGAAAGAGAAAGTCATTGTAGCGGTTCCGTACCTCCTGACGCTCCCGGCGGCTGACGGAAAGCGTCTCCCCGTTTTTCATATGGCAGTTCTCACGCCCGATATACTGTACAGCGTTCAGATTCACGATACAGCTGCGGGAGATCTGAAGAAAATCCGGATTCCCCGCCAGCTGCTCCGACGCCTTTCGAAAGGTGCATGACAGCCACCGGCCGCGGAGCTGCCCTACCAGATAGAACATCGTGCCCCGGTCCAGACTGGTCAGATAGCGGATCGTCCCGGTGTGGATGCGCTCCTGTCCGTATGTCAGCGTCAGGCCGCGCTCCGGCTGCCGGCCCAGAAACCGGCTCAGAAGCCTTTGAGCTTTTTCCGGCGTCACAGGCTTGAGAAGATAGTGGAGCGCTTCCAGTTCAAAAGCGTCAACCGCGTGTTCCCGGCTCGCGGTGAGAAAGGCAATCACCGCTTCTGGAAGAAGCTCCCGCAGACGGTGCGCTGTCTCCAGCCCGTTCCCGCCTGTCATGTAGATGTCCAGCAGCGTCAACGCGGGCCGTGCTCCCGCCTCTACCGCGTCCAGCAATGCCTCACCCGATGGATATGCCGAGATTCGGATATCGGTGTGCCGCTCTGCCGCTGCCTGTGAAAAGATTTCTTTTATGGTCCCCAGCTCCGCTGGCTCGTCATCGCATATTGCTAACAGCATATCCTATCATCTCCAGTCTGAAAAAAATTACTAGACAGTAGACAGTCTTTTCCTATCTATAAAAGAACAAGTCCAGAAAACTGCACATAATTTCCTGTAGTTTACGATATCTGCGGACATATGTCTGCGGTGGCATAATATAATTTTCAGTTCAGCTACCCCCATTGTTCTCATTTAGATAACCTACTCGCTCTTGCTGCCTGATTTTGTGTATTCCTACAGTCTTGCTCATTTACACATTTTTATTTTAACGTAATAGGGCATGACTTTACAATACCGTTTATGCAGATTTTCGACCGCTCAGAAAATTTTCGATAATCCATGCTGGAAAGATAGGCGTTACCGGTCACTTCCAGCCTTTTCTGGATGCCCAAACAATATTGTCTCTATTTCCGGGCGCGGTATGTCCATAATGGGTTAAGGTGTTCGTATCAAGTAGCGGCAAACCTGCAAATAGATATCAAGCCCTAAAAGGTGAAATTTGAAAGAAAATTACGTAGGTAAAAAGGGCATAACGATCTCAAACTCCGGGAGCAAGGAGGCCAGGCGGAGCATCTCGGTACGCATGACGTGCAACGCATCGTACACAGCGTTCAAGCTGTCCACAGACTGAGTTTCGTGCTGTCGTTCTTTGGGAAGGTAGCAACACACGCTCTGGCAGCAGAGTGGATTTTCTCTGCGTCTGCCTGTGAGAAGCGATACTTTTTACTGGCACACCATTTTTGGTAAGCGGCAGTAAATGTACTCAGAGAAACTTCGGCCACACAGTCTTTGTGCCAGAAGCGTTTTACAAAATCTACCCACTTGACATGTCCATTGAAACGCGGGGTGTCATCAAACAACTGATTTACGCCTGGAAAGATCTGGTCAAGCAGGGAGATCAAGCCGTTGCGCAGAGCAACTCCGGCACTCTGGGTGCGTTCGTATAGCCTGCTTTGCGTTTTCAGCATCTGCCTGGTTTCATCTTATGCGGAGTATTCCCGCAGGTCCTGCCAAAAGGCCAGAGCATAGCTGGCGATTTTCATGGAATCGGCCTTGTCTGTCTTGACTCTGCGCAGAGAGTTGTCCGTGAAATCATGGATGAGCATAGCATTGACCACGCTGACAAAAAAGCCTGCCTTTTTCAGTTGTCAGGGCAATGGGACGCCAGTACATCCCTGTATGTTCCATAACGACACGGATTTCCCCGCCTACACCCCGTAGCGTCTTGATCAGACTGGACAGTCCGGATGCATCGTGGTTCATCTGGAATGGCGTCAGCACCACCTCACCGCCCGGCCTGCGTACGGCAACCGTACTTTTCCCTTTGGATACATCAATGCCAACAGCAGTAATCGGATTGTATTCCATTTGTCAATCTCCTAAAATAAGTAGTTTTAACCGGTTCCCGCCGCTGCCCATTACCAATTCAGCTTGCTGTGTGACACGAATCTAATGGATTTGTTCCAATGCTTCAACCTGCGTAAATCGAACGCCGCAATGAGAGGGCCGGCTGACAGTTTGCCGCAACGAGCGTGGCAGCTCAAGCAAGGCGACGTCAGACCGGTTTCCTCCCATTGTAGCTTAGGTACGGGCCGTTGCATGGTGCCGATTATTTCCTGCACTTTCGGCGCCTTCACCATTGTAGCAAGCTGGCCAGTGCTTGATTTCTCAATTTCCTCCACGCTGTTCCAGAGGATTTCCCGGTTTGCGAACTCTGGCGGGGCGTGGGCGGGCAGCATGATTTCCTTGTGAACAATACCGCCTTTATGTGTGTACTATAAATGAGCACGAGGAAAAAATGCACAAAAAAGAAAGGGCAACGGCACCGAAAAGAGATATCATGTATGTGTCTGCCATACATAACTCAGAGGAGCAGTTGTTCTATGAAAAAGAGTATACACGAATCAGAAGAAATAAGCAACAGTCTGAGGAAGAAAGATTTATATGAAACGGTGACCGGCAATGGGCTGGAGTACATCATGGACATCATGTAATCCATATTCAGTGCAGGGGATCGAGGGAAAACGGTAGATATGGAGCAGCACAGCAGGCGGCACTGGACAAGCATATCGCGCTTTCTGCGAAGTGAAGAATGGGATGACAGTGAGTTGGAAGCAGCGGTGAAAAAACTAGTGATCGAAATAATCTATGGGGAATCGGAGCGTAGCGGGAAACCGGTATACTGTATCATAGATGATGCCATTGCTTCGAAAAGCATGCCAACAGCAAAAGCAAAGCCCCCATCGAATCGGCGCAATTCCATTATTCACAGCTGTCATGCAATGGGATCACACTGCCTTATGGGATGATGATGTACGATAAAACGGTTTCAAAGATTGATATTGTGATATATATTGCGGAGGAACTTCCTACTGTTCCGAATCTTTCATACCTTCTTTGTGACAGTTGGTATGTCTGCGAAAAAGTGATGGATATATTTCTCGGCAAGGGCTTCTGCACGATCGGTGGTTTGAAATCCAATCGTATACTATATCCTTATGGCACGAAACTCAGCGTCAGTGAACTTGCCGGAAAGTTGGAATGAGGGGCATGGTGTAAAATTCTGTGTAAGCGAAATTCGACAAAGTCAAGAATGGTGCT